>JANTFG010000141.1 GCA_024763555.1 Thermoanaerobaculales bacterium | reverse complement strand
TATCCCTGCTGGGGACACAGAATTCTGCTGGAGGCCGATGCTGAGCTGGAGGGACGGACCCCGGCTTCCCTGTTGGAGAAACTCGCATCCAGCGTCGAGGTTCCCCATTGATTCCTGCGCGGCGGCTCTTTTTCGCACTGGGCCTCGTCAGCCCGGTGATCGTCGGCGCCATCGTCGTGCCGTGGTTGTTCTTCCTCGCCCTGAGCCTGGATCTGCTCCTGCTTCTCCTGGCCTTCATCGACGCCCGCCGGGCCGCCGGCACCAAACTCGTCATTCAGCGTCTTCCTTCCACTCTTCTGGCCCAGGGCCGCCCGGCTGAACTGGCGGTCCTCGTCTCCAACCCGGCTCCCCACGAGATTCTGCTGCGGCTTCGCGACGGTCTTCATCCAAGCCTGGCCGATTTTCCGCCATCGACTGAGATCCGGCTGGCCCCGGAGTCGTCCTGGAGGTGGAGTCTCCCGGTTCGCCCGCGACTTCGCGGCGAGTTCAAGCTTCTTCCTCTGACGCTCCGCCTTCGCGGGCCTCTGGGTCTCGCCTGGGCTCAGCGAGAGATTGATGAGGACTTCGGCGTCCTGGTCTATCCGCAGATTCGCTGGGGAGGTGAGGTCGGGCGTCTGCTGAAAATGGCTCAGCAGCACCAGCTGGGTCAGCTCTCGTGGCGACGCCGGGGGGCCACCGGAGAGAGCTACGCCCTGAGGGAGTATCTCCCCGGCGATCCGATGCGACGAATTCACTGGAAGGCCGCAGCCCGACATGGTCGACTGATCGTCCGCGAGGACAGTCTCGAGCGGGGAAACTCGATTTTCATCCTCCTCGACGCCGCCCGCGCCATGGCGGCGCCGGCCTCCCCGATGAAAACCAAGTTTGATGAGGCCCTGGCCGCGGCACTGGTGATCTCGCGGGTTGCCTCGGCCAGACACGATCGAACCACCATTCTTGCCTTCAGCGATCGCATTGAGCGCGTCGTCGGCATTCGTCCGGGCCGTGACGGTCTCAAGCTCGCCTATCGCCGACTCTACGACCTCCAGGCCCGGCTGGTCGAACCGGCCTTCGACCTCGCGGCAGCCCGGCTCCTGGACATGGAGCACCGCCGCGGGGTGGTGATGATTCTGACCTCGATGGCCGACCTTGTGGCCCTGGAGCAACTCGAGGAAACGCTCTTCAGGCTCCGCCGACGTCACAGAGTCCTTCTGGTCAACCTCGAAGATCCTGAACTCGAGCGCCTGGCCCTGGCCTCGCCGGAGTCCGAGGAGGAGGCCTTCGCGAAGGCCTCCGCACTCAAAATCCTCATCGCCAACCGGAAGGCGGCCCGGAAATTTCAGGTTCACGGGATTCGGATCATGAGCACCTCCGCCTCACGCTTCGCCGCGGTCGCCGTTTCCGGCTACCTGGATGCCCTGGTTGCGGACCCCGGCTCACGCAGGGCAAGCTCCGCTCGGCGCGTGCGGCTCTGAAGGGGCCGGCGCGGCCTTCGGACGGCGTCAAGCCTCCGATTTTCTCTCTTCGGCACCCCGGCGGAGGAGCCGGATGAAGGAAAAGAGATTGATGAGAATATGTGCGAGAGCAGCGGCCGGGTATCCCCAACGCTCGTAGATCAGACCCAGCATCAGACCCATCACAAAGGCTGCCGCGGGCCAGAGCCAGAGACGACGATCCGGAATAATGTGGAGCAGGGCAAAGGCCAGTGCCGCCGGGATGAGGCCGATCCAGGGCTGAAGGAAAGCTCGCATGAGCGCCTCCTCGGCCAGGCCCGACAGGAGTGCGACAGCGACGGCATCCTGCAGCGTCCACCGGGCAATCAGCCCCTGCTGGAAGCGCTCCAGCTCTCCTGCCGCCGGCAGCCGACTCAACAGGAGGTCTGCAAGAGCAAAGACAACACCGGCCGCGAGACCCACTCCGAGCGACAGGAGGAGAGAGCCGACAGGTGAAAGCGCGGGGTTGATATCACCGCTGCGGAGATAAATGGCGACGAGGGCAATCAGCCCGAAAACGCCCTCCTGGTGCAGAACGCTCGTCGCTCTCAGCTGGGGCATCTCGGAGAGGAAATCAGGCTTCAATCCTGCTCCTGCTCCTCAGTGCTCTCATCCTCTTCCATCCCCGCCTCGAGTTCCTCGTCGTCGGCATCTTCGATCTTGGCCACGGAGACGACCCGATCCCCTTCGCCGAGGCGAATCACACGAACACCCTGGGTCGCCCGCCCGGCACGCCGGATTTCCTCGGCGGCTGTTCGGATCAGGATTCCCTTCTCGGTCACCAGCATGATGTGGTCGGCTTCGGTAACACAGCGAACCCCCGCCACAACTCCGGTCTTTTCCGTCAGCTGGATGAGGCGGATCCCCTTGCCCCCGCGCTGCTGAATCCTGAACTCCTCAAGCGCCGATCTCTTTCCGTAACCCCGATCGGTAACGACCAGAATATCGGCCTCGGAATCGGCCGGGAAACTGGCCATCTCGACCACCTGATCATCTCCCCGGAGAGAAATGCCGCGGACACCTGCCGCCGTGCGACCCATCAGACGGGCATCCGTCTCATGGAAGCGAATGGCCTGACCCCGGCGGGTTCCCATGAAGATGTGATGATCGCCGTCCGTCAGGTGGACGTTGAGCAGGGCGTCCCCTTCGTTGATGGAAACCGCCCTCAAGCCGGTGGTGCGGATGTTGGCGTATTCAGACAGTCGCGTTCTCTTGATCCGGCCCCTGCGGGTGGCAAAGAAGAGATTGGTCTCCTGCTCGGTATCGAAGTCGCGGACGACGAGAAGGGTCTCGATCTGCTCGTCTTCCTCCAGGGCCAGGAGGTTGATCATGGCTCGCCCGCGGGCGTTCGGCGCCACCTCGGGAAGCTGGTAGACCTTCCGAGAGAAAACCCGGCCCGTATTGGTAAAGAAGAGAAGGGTGGCGTGGGTGGACCCGACAAAGAGCTTCCACAACTCGTCCTCGTCCTTGGTGGCCATACCCATCCGGCCGCGACCGCCTCGCCGCTGGGAGCGGTACTCACTGAGGGCGGTTCGCTTGATATAGCCGCCGCGGGTCACCGTGATCACCATGTCTTCCTCGGCGATGAGGTCTTCCATCTCGATATCGGCGTAATTGTCGACGATCTCCGTCCGACGCTCATCGCCGAAGCGGTCGCGGACCTGCTCCATCTCCTCGATGACGATATTCTCGACGAGCGCCGGCGTTCGCAGGATCTCCTCGAGCCCTTCGATGGTCTGCAGGAGGGCCTCATACTCGGCAATGATCTTCTCGCGTTCCAGGCCCGTCAGGCGCTGCAGTTTCATGTCAAGAATCGCCTGGGCCTGGATGGCCGAGAGCTCAAAATTCTCAATCAGACCGGCCTTGGCCGTCGCCGGATCCGCCGCGTTACGAATGAGCCTGATGACGGCATCGAGCTGGTCGAGGGCTTTGACGAGACCTTCGAGAATATGGGCGCGTTCTTTGGCCTTTTTGAGGTCAAAGCGACACCTTCGGACGATGATCTCCTTACGGTGATCGATGAAATGCTGGAGGAGTTCACGGAGGGTGAAGACCTTCGGCTGATTATTGAGCACTGCGAGCAGAATGATTCCGAAGGAGTTCTGCATCTGGGTGCTCTTGTAGAGGTGGTTGAGAACGACTTCCGGAATGGCGTCTCTCTTCAGTTCGATGACGATCCGAATTCCATCCCGGTCGCTTTCGTCACGGAGATCCGCAATTCCCTCAAGCTTTTTCGCCTGCACGAGGGCGGCAATCTTCTCGACGAGATTCGCCTTGTTGACCTGGTAGGGAAGCTCTTCGACGATGATCCGAGCCCGCTTTTTGGCCCCGGCCTCCTCGATTCGCGCCCGGGCCCGCATGAGCACCCGCCCGCGGCCCGTTCGATAGGCATCGACGATGCCGCGACGCCCGAAAATGAAGCCTGCCGTCGGAAAATCCGGACCCGGAACAATTTCCAGAAGTTCTTCGAAGCTGATCTCCGGGTTTCGACATACGGCAATGGCCGCATTGATGATTTCCGAGAGATTGTGGGGAGGAATATTGGTGGCCATACCGACCGCGATGCCGGCCGAGCCGTTGACGAGGAGGTTTGGATAGGCCGCAGGCAGAACCGTGGGCTCGATTAAGGATCCGTCATAGTTCGGCGCCCAGTCGACGGTATCCTTGGCGATATCGTCCCCGAGCATCTCATGTGCCAGTCGGGTCAGGCGGATCTCCGTATAACGCATGGCCGCCGGGGAATCACCGTCAATCGATCCGAAGTTGCCCTGACCGTCGACCAGGGTATAGCGCATCGAGAAGGGCTGCGCCATCCGGACGGCCGTGTCATAGATTGCCGAGTCACCATGGGGATGGTACTTACCCATGACATCACCGACGATACGCGCCGATTTCTTATAGGGCTTCCCGGCGAGGTTGCCGCCCTCCCACATTCCATAGAGGATGCGGCGGTGAACGGGCTTGAGTCCATCGCGGACGTCGGGAAGGGCCCGCCCGATAATGACGGACATGGCGTAATCCAGATAGGATCTCTTCAGCTCCTCCTCGATACTGATCGGGAGGCGCCCACTGGGATTCTTGATATCACTCATGCTTGTACCTACACATCGATATTCTGAGCTTCAAGGGCGTTCGTCTCGATGAACTGCCGCCTCGGCTCGACGGAATCACCCATCAGAATGGTGAAGAGTTCATCGGCCTGGGCCGCATCCTCGATGGTGACCTGGAGAAGGCGCCGGTTTTCCGGCTCCATGGTTGTCTCCCAGAGCTGATGGGGATTCATCTCACCGAGACCCTTGTAGCGCTGGATCGAAAGACCCTTCTTCGCAACCTCGTAGATCCAGGTCACGAGATCCCGAATTGTGGGAAGCGAGGAGAGATCCTCGCCGCGCTGAAGTTCGTAAGGGCCTTCAATCATCGGCTCAACTTCCTGCCAGAGAGATCGGGCGCGGCGATAATGTCCCCGCTCTTTCAAGGCCCGCCCAAGACGGACTCTTCGTTGACGACCATTGACGCCGTAGGAAAAGACGATCCGGTCTTCGCCGTGTTCCTCGTCGAACTCCCGTAAAATGTCGTCATATCCGAGTTTCTCGAGAGACTCCATCAAGTCCCCGTCGGCATCTCCCCGGGACTCGTGGCGAAGCATGGCGATGACCGCCGCCTCGGGCCAGCCCTGGCGGCTCAGTTGATCCAGGGTGGAGATCCAGTCCCCGGCGGTCAAAATCAGTCTTCTCAGTTCCCGGCCTGTGTATTCCCGCGCCTCGGGAACGACTCGAAGCAGGTATTCGTCCTCCACGCGATCAAGGAGAAAGGCGCGAAAATCGCCGTCGTCCTTGAGATACACCTCTTTTTTACGATGGGCGACCTTATAAAGAGGAGGTTGCGCAATGTAAAGGTATCCGCGCTCGATCAGTTCTTTCATCTGCCGGTAGAAGAAGGTCAGAAGGAGGGTTCTGATGTGGGCGCCGTCGACGTCCGCGTCCGTCATGATGATCACCTTGTGATAACGGGTCTTCAGCGGATCGAACTCATCCTTGCCGATCCCGGTACCCAGACACTGGATGAGGGCTCTGATCTCCGCAGAAGAGAGCATCTTGTCGAAACGTGCCTTCTCCACATTAAGAATTTTGCCCCGCAGAGGAAGAATCGCCTGAAAGCGCCGGTCCCGTCCCTGCTTGGCCGAGCCCCCCGCCGAGTCTCCCTCGACGAGAAAGAGTTCCGCCTCCTCGGGATCTTTCGCCGAACAGTCGGCCAATTTCCCCGGAAGGGCCGAGGATTCCAGAGCGGATTTTCGCCGGGTCAGTTCGCGTGCCTTGCGGGCGGCGTCCCGAGCCCGGGCGGCATCGAGGCATTTTGAAATAATGGTGCGGGCGACGGCCGGATTTTCTTCGAGAAAGGTGGAGAATTTCTCACCCAGGACGGATTCGACCCAACCCTTGATATCCGAGGAGACCAGTTTGTCCTTGGTCTGGGAGGAAAATCTCGGTTCATGGATTCGGACGGCGATCACAGCCGTCAAACCCTCTCGAACATCCTCTCCGGAAAGATTTTCTCCCTTGAGGAGACCCTGATTCTGAGCATAGTTGTTGATGGTCCGTGTCAGGGCCGCCCGGAATCCTGAAAGGTGGGTTCCTCCATCCCGGTTGAAAACCGTATTGGTGAAAGCCAGCACGTTTTCGGAATAACTGTCGTTCCACTGGAGGGCAACCTCGACCGTTTCTCCCTCGGCGTTCTCATCAAATAGAGAGATCGGCTCTTCATGAAGGGGAGATTTGGCCCGGTTGAGATAGCGGACAAATTCCTTCAGTCCGCCCTCGTAGTTAAAGCTCTCTTTCCGTTCGGTGGTCTCGTGTTCGAATTCAATCTCAACGCCGGAATTCAGAAAAGCCAGTTCCCTCAAGTGGCGGACGAGAAGCTCCGGATGAAAATCCGTTACCGAAAAAATGTCGGGATCCGGTTTGAAGGTAATATGGGTTCCATTCCGATGCGTGGTGCCGATAACTTTCAGGTCGGCGACCGGGACCCCTCGACGATATTCCTGTTCCCAGACCTTTGAGTCTCGATGAATTTCCAGCCGCAGCCATTCAGACAGAAAATTGACGACGCTGACACCCACGCCATGCAGACCACCGGAGACCTTGTAGGCATTGGAGTCGAATTTTCCGCCGGCATGGAGTTCCGTCATAATGACTTCTGCGGCGGAACGGCCCGTTTCAACGTGAGTATCAACGGGAATACCTCGACCATTGTCCGTCACCGTCACACTGTTGTCCGCGTGCACGCATACGGTCACCCGGTCACAATAACCCGCCTGGGCCTCGTCAATCGCGTTATCGACGACTTCCCAGATCATGTGGTGGAGACCGGAAATATCGTCAACATCGCCGATATACATTCCCGGTCGTTTGCGAACGGCCTCAAGACCCTTGAGTACCTGAATATTGTCCGCAGTATATTGCTCAGTCATTCCGTACCCCGCGATCGGCCCGACCCTTGCGGACCTCAAACTGCAACGCTGTCGGGAAGAGTTCCAGGATCGTGTCCCGGTGTGCGCTTGCCAAGAAGATCTGCCGACCCTTCCCGAGAAAATTAACCATATTTTTCAAAACACCCTCATCAAGCTCCGCATCAATGTCGTCGGCGAGAACCGGCAGGTACTCGCCACGCCGGGACTCCACTTCTACAAGACCGGACAAGCTCAGAGCTGCCGCCACGATTCTTGTCTGCCCGGAACTGAAGAGATCGCGGAGAGGCCGATCTCCGACACGAAGCTGCAGATCATGTCGATGGGGACCGTCGATTGTATAGCCGACTCGACGGTCTCGATTCCGCTCCCTATAATAGCGCTCCCGGTACTTTTCCGCCAGTCCCGGAAGGGATTTCTCTGAATCTGAAAACTCCCAGCGATACTCAATATCAATTTCCGGGAAATCCTCGCCCCGGAGACGCTGATAGAGATCGAGAAATCGTGGTCTCCAGGCTTCAAAGATCTGAAGGCGCAACAGAACAATTGCGGCGGCGGAGTTCGCCAGTCTCTCCTCCCAGAGGAGCATCTCCGGAGCAGAACTCCCGGATTGGAGGGCGGCGTTTCGCTGGCGGAGAAGACTCTGATACCGGTTGAGTTCCTCGAGATGTTTATGGTGCTCGAAAAAGATGATCCGATCCAGAAGCGCGCGTCGAAATTGAGGAAGTCCTCGAACGAGCTTCACGTCTTCTCCCGAAAGAACATAAACCGGAAGCAGTTGAAGATATTCACTCACACTGATCTGGGCGCCGGATAAAAAGAGCTGCCGTTTGACCACCGAACCAATTTCGACGATCTGACGAAGGAGAGATGAGCCGGATGAAGTTTGGATCTGCGCCTCGACACGATAGGCGGACTCGCCTCGACGAACCATCTTCTTCGGTGAAGCGCCCCGGAAGGACTTCAGGGAACCGAGAAGGCCCAGGGCTTCAAGAAAATTACTTTTCCCCTGCCCGTTGGAACCCAGAAAGAGGTTTAGAGTCGGATCAAAGCTCAGCGGCTCGGAGTCGAGATTTCTGAAATTCCAGGAAGAGAAAGTCTCAATGACGAGTTTCATTCAGCCTTCCCGATCCTCCGCCGACGACACTGAAAAATCACCAATTCCTATTTTTGGAATTCAAGGACGAAAGTCCTCGCTCCTCACACCCGCATCGGCATCAGAATGTAGATGTACTCTTCGAGGCGAGGATCATCGTCTACAGGAACGAGAACAGTCTGGTTCTTGGAACTCTTCATCTGGAACTCGACCGTTTCAACATCAAGGACCTGAAGAAAATCGATCACATAGGCGGCATTCAACGAAACCTCGATCGAGTCGCCCTGATAGAGGACACTCAGCATTTCATGGGCCTCGCCCCGGTCGTAGCCGAAGGACCGCAAGGTCAGTTCACCCGAGGAATCAAAGGCAAAACGAACACCCTTCGCCTTTTCGTTCGCCATCAGGCTGACGCGCCGAAGACTGGAGAGAAGTTCCACTCGATTGACCCTGGCCTTAAAAGGATGATCTCTGACAATAACTTTTTCGTATTGCGGAAATCTCAAATCAACAATTCGAGAAATGAGCGTTCGATCACCCATCCAGAAACCAAGGTGATTTTCGTCAATCCCGATCACAACCGATTCGTCGGAAAAACGACTGAACTCCGTCAGAAGTTTACGGGGAAAAAGCTGCTGTTGAAAGGGTGGCTCTCCTGCAGGCGCCTGGGCCCTGACGACAGCCAGCCGATGACCATCGGTGGCCGCTACCTCGATTTCACCCGGCAGAAGTTTGATGAGGGCGCCGTTGAGCTGAAATTTCGGATCATCTTTCGTGATGGCGAATTCAACGCGTCGCAACATCAGCTTCAGGAGATCCAAAGGCAGGGAATAGTCTCCTTTCGCCTCAATTGAAGGTACGGTTGGAAACTCCGTCGGGTCGACCACGGACATCCGAGATGTAAAGCGGCCGCTGCTCATTTCAACGGAGTCGTCATCTAGGCGAAGGGAAAACTCATCAGACTGCAGATGACCGACGAGATTCTGAAAGATTTTGCTCTCCAGGGTCATTCTTCCTTCCGAATGAACAACCGCGGCACATTCGGTCAGGATCGTCAGATCAAGATCAGTCGCCGTCAGGCGGACTCGATCCGGCATGGTTTCCATGAGAATGCTTGAAAGAATGGGAATTGTTCCGCGATGCTCAACAACTCCCTGAAGGATTGAGAGTTCGCTGGAAATGAGATTTCGTTGCAGTGTAACTTCCATAGAGCACCCCTTCGACGAAGACGAGTCTTAACCCACTTAAAAATAGCATA
>JANTFG010000140.1 GCA_024763555.1 Thermoanaerobaculales bacterium | reverse complement strand
GTTCTCAGTTCCCTGAACCCTGAAAGGGGGAAACCGTGCCGGCTCACAGCGGTGTTTCAGAATTGGTCCGTGAACTCCACGTGATCCTCAGAGACGGCGAAGAGGAAGCTCTGCGAATCTTTCTCCGCCTGGTCCGGCCGGAGGACATTGCCGAGTGGTTAGATTTTCTCTCCGCCGATGACCGACAGAAGATCCTGAAAGCCCTGGACCACGAGGCCGCAGGAACGGTTCTGACCGACACCACGACATCAATCCGCTCGGAACTCGTCGATGAAATCAAACCCGAGCGGCTGGCCCGAATCGCGGAAACACTACCTGCCGATGATGCCGCCGATCTCATCGGAGAACTCGAGGAAGAGGAATCGGAAGAGGTTCTCCAGCACATTGCCGAAGAGGACGAAGAAGTCCTCCGACACCTCCTGACCTACCCTGAAGATACCGCCGGCGGCATCATGAACCCGGAGATCGTCGCCCTCCCACCCGAAACAACGGTGGACGAGACGATCTCGATCCTGCGGGCCGCCGACGATGACACCATCATGGCCAGTGTCTACGTCGTCGACAAGGACAACTCCCTGATGGGATTCGTCCGGCTGAAGGAACTCGTCACAGCCGACGCGAACTCCTCACTGGGAGACATCATGTCGACCGATGTCATTTCCGTCCCGGTTGATGCAGATCAGGAAGACGTCGCCGATCTCGTCGATAAATATGATTTCATGGCGATCCCGGTGGTTGATCGCGAATATCATCTGGTCGGAGCGATCACTGTCGACGATGTCCTTGAGGTGATCGAGGAAGAGGCGACGGAAGACATCTACCGCCTCGCCGGTTCCTCGGCCGAAGAGGAGGACTCCGAATCCCTCTTCCACGTCGCCCGATACCGTCTCCCCTGGCTCCTGGTCTGTCTCATGGGAACCCAGCTGTCGACCTTGGTGCAGACCGTTGCCTCCCACCGGGTGGGACTTTATGAGCAGATTTCCATCTTTACCGCCGCAATCATGGCCATGTCCGGCAACACATCCCTGCAGTCGTCGACGACAACGGTCCGGAGGCTGGCGCTGGACACCCTCCCGCGGAATCGCTTCCTGAGACATGTGTCCCGGGAGATGAGCGTCGCCTTGATGATGGGTGTGATCTGCGGACTTCTCGCGGGAGTCCTCGCGATTCTCTTCGGCCATGATCCCATCATCGGTCTTGCCCTGGGCATCGCGATGTCAATCGGAATGTCGACGGCTAGTCTGCTCGGGGCTTCCATGCCGATCATCCTTGATCTCTTCGGGATCGACCCGGCCGTCGCCTCCGGGCCGGTCGTCTCAACGATCAATGATTCCCTTGCCCTGACCGTCTACTTTGCCGTCGCGACACTCACCCTCATGCTGATCCCGACCTGAATTCAGCAATCTGCGATGGCAGACTCGGATAGCCGAAGTGAAAGCCCTGAACGAGTCCGACGCCGAGCTTCTCCAGGACTTGAGCCTCGGATGCCTTCTCCACGCCTTCTGCAATGACCTCTGAAGACGTATCCTTTGCAAAGCGCAGCAGGGCGGCAACCAGGTTCTGTTTGATGGTCGAGGAGGGCAGATCCCGAACCAGTAATTGATCGAGCTTGATAAAGTCGGGACGAAGCTCCGCCACGATATGGAGTGAGCTGTAACCGGCCCCCATGTCGTCAATGGCGACCCTCACGCCGGCCTGACGAAACTTCTCCACTCTCCCCTGCAAAACCGATGGATTCTCTGCGAAGGTCCTCTCAGTAATCTCCAGGACAACTCTGGAAGTATCAAAGCCCTTCCTTCCGACCAACTCGACCAGTCCACCGCCTTCAGCCTCAACATATTCCAGCCCGGCGTTCGAAAGATTCAGAAAGAGCAATCCACCATCTCTGAATAAATGTGAGTTCGCAAGCGCTTTCTCAAGACACAGCAGTTCGATCTCTCCCAGAAGCCCGGCACGCTCCGCAAAACCGAAGAGATTCTCGGCCATCTCGAAGTAACCTCCGTCGGGGCCGCGAGACAGCGCCTCGAAACCCTCGATACCAAGGTCTTCCATCCGACGAATCGGCTGAAACAGCGTCCTGATACTGCGCTCCCGGATCAACCTCCTCAGCTCCACCATCCTCTCTTCGTCAAGAAGCGCCCCCTGCCGGCGCCAATCACTCTGAGCCTGCTCCAGGCCGGCATAGATGCAACGTTCAATTCTCTGCTTGGGATCCCGGATGACGGCGCCACGGCCGGAGCGTATCGACAGCAATCCATGATGGACTCCTCCCTCGCCGGGGTCGACCAGCCCGGCTTCCTGGACTCGAAGGATCTCTCCGAGACTCCTCGGATCCGCCGAAAAAAGCACAAAAGTCTCCGAGAAAACCCCCGACTGACAGAGGATTGTCTGCTCGGAAGCCCCAAGCTCCTCGACCATACGCTTTAGTCGTCCAGCCATCATTTTCAGTAGCTCGTCATAACGACTCCAGCCCAGTCTTTCTTCGAGATTCTGCTCACCCTCGAAGCCGATCTGGAATACGGAAATCCGCTCTTTTCCGTCCAGGAGCTTCCGAACCTCTTCGAGTACTGCCGGCAGCGTCGGCAAACCCGTGATCGGATCTCGATTCAGCGCCCGGCTCTTGAGAACCTCAAGGCGAAGCTGGGCCATGCTTCTCCGGGAATCCACAACCGTCATCCTTCGGAGTCCCCTTCGCCCACGAGTCGCTTCACCTCAGCAATCAGTTCTCTCGGCGAAAAGGGCTTACAGATATAGCCGTCCGCTCCCAGCTGGAGGCTCTGAATCTGATCCTCTGTTCCCGCGCGGGCGGAGAGAATCAGGATCGGAAATCGGGGGCTGACAAAATCCTGCCGCAGAAGTTTGAGCATTTCGAAACCATCGACGCCCGGCATCATCAGGTCCAGCAGGAGGAGATCGGGCGACTGCTCGAGCAGCCTCCCGAGACCACGCCTGGGCTCGGTTTCACATTCCACCTCAAAGCCCTCTTTTTCCAGGATAATCTGAAGCAGCCCTACAACGTCGGGCTCGTCATCCATGATAAAAATATGCTTCGCCAAACTCACTCCCCATGTCTCGGAGATGATCTCTTTCCCCGAACGCTTCCTTTGAGCATATCAGAGCTCTGATCTTGCGCCGGTATTTTCCAGGAACCACTCTTGCTCTTTTCCCTGGCCAGCGGCAGCCATGTGAAGAAGACCGAACCCTGCTCATCCCGGCTTTCCGCCCAGACCTGTCCACCATGGTCCGAGACGATCCTCTTGACAAGGGAGAGGCCCAGACCCATTCCCCCATGCTTCCTGCTGGAGGATGGATCAACCTGGAAAAAACGATCAAAAACCCGACCAAGAGCATGTTCGGGAATTCCGGGACCGGTGTCCGCCACGCGGATCAGGACCCCTTCCCGGCTGTCACGTACCAGAGGTTCGGCCGTCACCCGGATAAAACCGCCCTCCGGAGTAAACTTCGCCGCATTTGAGATCAGGTTGAGGAAAACACGCTCGATCTGCTCCGGATTGCCCCGGATCTGGGGTAAATCCGTCGCCAGATTCAGCGAACAATACACCTCCGATGCCGTGAGATCCGGCAGAAGGGTCTCGACCACCGAATGCAGCATTCGTCCAAGATGAATGGGTTCGAAGACAGGGGCTTGCTCGGTACCCATTTTTGAACGGGAGAGTTGAACCAGCTCATCAATCCTCAGCTGGAGACGCCTGAGGTTCCTGCTGCACACTCCGACCGCATGCAGGGCCTCGTCGCTGATTTCGCCGAGCCGTCCTTCCTCGAGAAGCTCGAGATACCCCGCCATTGCCGTCAGAGGGGTCTTGAGTTCGTGGGAGATATTCGCGACGACGGAGGCCTTGGACTCATCCAGAAGTTCCAACTCTCTTTTGGCGGCCTCCAACTCCCGGATCCCGGACTTCAGACTCCGTGCCATCGCGTTGAAGGACTGTGCCAGTTCTTCCACCTCGTCACCACTCTCGATCTGCACCTCCTCGTCGAGATGCCCCTCCTGCAAACGCTGGACAGCATCCCGAAGGGACTCGATATCCGATACAATCGGCCTTGAGAGCGCGTCTGCTATTCCAACGGCGACGGCAACTGCAATCAGGACCAAAAGCAGAATCTCCAGCCCCGACGCGATCAACTGTCGATAGAGATGACCGTACTCGAAATAGGCGATCAGCGAATAGGTTCTTTGGCCCCAGTCCTCCCGCGCAGGGACAACGACACGATAGAGCCTGTCACCGTCTGCTCCACGGATCCTCGCCGCAGTAGCTTCGAGTGAACGGATTGCCTGCAGAACTGCGGGGTCCGAGATTTCCGGCGATGTTGCGGGATTTGGAAAGCTCCTGATACTCTCGCGATCCGCGATGAGAATCCTGTATCCCTGCACATGAGCAACCTCAATCCTGCTGAGATCTCGGTTGTCCTCCATCCAGCGCTGAACCTGCTCCTGAAGGATCAGGCTTCCCGTGGTCCGGTACAAATCCGCGGAATGAATGAGTGAGTCGGCAACCAGATCTGAGAAACTCCTGGCCCGGGACTCCATCATATTCCGCTCTGAGAAATATCGAGGCACCATCAGCAGCAAACCGGTCCCGATCGCGGTCAGGGCAACCACCGTCGCGAAGGTTCTCGAGATTCGATTCCTGAGCACCCCACGGCGCCCATGATTTCTCTCGATCTTTGTCTGCGGACCCTTCATCACAACCATTGTAGCGCGAACCCGAGCCCGGCGCATTTCGTCTCATTATTGAGGGCATTGCCCGCCGCGCAAGCCCCGGTGACTGAATTGTTTGCGAAAGAGTCAGTAAGGTGTCACCCCGGAGCATCGCCGTAATTGTTGGGTTTCTGGACTTCATCAGGCCAGTTTCTGCGAGATTCACCGCATTTCAGGATCGGCGCCGGGGCCGGAGCCGGAGCAGGGAGTCGGAGCCGGGACCGAATCCGGGGCCGGAGCGGAGGGCCGAATCCGGGGCCGGAGCCGCAGATCCGGAGCCGAATCCGGATCGGGAGCAGCAAACCGACGCCGGAGCCGAAGCGGCCGTTGTTCTTTGAGCGGAATGTGGGAGCGATGATCGCGGTATCTGTTATTGAGGCCGGAGCTGGACGAGGCGGATGGCAGGAGGGGAGCTTGTATCCCGACGCCGTCCGCTCGCCCGGGCAGGCCGTGAAACGGCCGTTCTCACGGGGACGCTTCGCCTCAAGAAAACCCACAGCGCAAATACCTCGTTTTCTTAGATTCCAGCCTGAGGCCTATTCCAGGTTCTGGACCTGTTCCCGGATCTTCTCGACGGCTGCCTTGGCATCGACAACCCGCTCGGCGACTCCCATCTCGCGACACTTCGTCCCCAGGGTATTGACCTCTCGGTGCAGCTCCTGACAGAGAAAATCCAGGCTCCGCCCCACGCTGCCCCCGGCCTTCAGACGTCCTTCGAATTGGTCGAGGTGTGTCTTCAGTCTGACAAGCTCTTCCGAAACATCCGCTCGATCCGCCAGCAGCGCCGCTTCCTGGACGATGCGAGACTCTTCAGGGCTCCGGTCCTGCATCAGCTCCTCGAGCCTTTCCCGAAGTCTGAGAAAAATTTTCTGCCTGAACTCGGGGAGCTTCGGCTCAATCCAGGCTACAAAGAGCTTGATCTGCTTCAGCTCCTCCCGGATCTGGACCAGAAGCGCCTCGGCCTCCTCCCTGCGCCGGCGCCGGAATTCCTCCCCCACTTTTTCAATGAGCTGATCCAGAGCCGCCGTTTCTTCGGCATTCAGAGCATCCCGTATCGAGGAGACCGTCACCAGACCCGGGATTGAGAGGAGATCTCCCGCACGAATTTCCCCAAGAAAGGACAATTCCTCCATCAACTTCCGACAGGCCTCCGGATCGACCAGAACACGGGTTTCCTGAGCCTCTAACCAGCTCAGTTCCACCTGGACGCTGATCCGTCCACGCTGGGCGAAGGCTTCCAGTTTTCTTCGAAGCCTCGCTTCCAGCTCAGGGCCCTCATCCCGGCCGACAAAACGCAGTTGAATATCCCGGTACCGGTGATTGACCGATCGGATCATGATCTGAGCGGAAAGCCTGGGTGACAAAGTCTCCTCGGCCATCGCGAAGCCCGTCATGCTGAAAAGACTCATCCGAGTGCCTCGGCCCGTTGCCGGAGGGCCCGCGAAATCACCATCCGCTGCACCTCCGAAGTGCCCTCGTAGATTGTTGTGACACGAGCATCACGATAGAGGCGCTCCACCGTATATTCGGACGAATAACCGTAACCCCCGTGGATCTGTACCGCCGCTGAAACCACTTCGTTGCACATCTCCGAAGCGAAAACTTTTGCCTGTGCCGACTCCCGTGTGTGCCTCATCTCATGCTCCGCCATCCAGATAGCCCGATGCAGGAGACCTCGAGCCGCCTCGATCCGGGTATCCATATCGGCAAGGCGGAAGGCCACAGCCTGCTGATCCATGATGGGCCTGCCGAACTGATGACGATCCCGGGCATACCTCAACGACTCTTCCAGCGCTGCAGTTGCGATCCCGATGGACTGCGCCGCAATACCCAGACGGGAGTGATCAAGGGTCTGAAGCGCGATCCTGAAACCCTCGCCCTCCGCACCCAACAGATGTTTCCCTGGAACCCGGGCGCCGTCCAGACTGACCATACAGGTCTTTGAGGAGCGAAGCCCCATCTTCTCCTCCGGGCGGTTGACCTGAACTCCTTCCTGCTCTGCGTCGAGAATGAAGGCGGAGATACCCTTCGCTCCCAAGCCGGGATCGCGGGTGGCGAGACAGACGAAATACCGACCCACACCTCCATTGGTGATCCACGCCTTCGAACCGTCAAGCACCCACTCGTCGCCTTCGGCTCGATAGCGGGTCCGGAGGCTTCCCGCATCCGATCCCGCCTGCGGCTCCGTCAGCATGAAACCGCCGATGGCCTTACCGGAGGCAAGTTTCGGGAGAAATTCCTCTTTCTGCTCCCGGCTTCCGAACTGCATGATGGGCCAGCAACACACGGAATTTGTCACCGTCATACCCACCGCAACAGATGCATCGACACGCGCAAGTTCTTCAACTGCGATCAGGTAGGAGAGAAGATCCATTTCCGCCCCGCCGTATTCCGCGCCGACGAGCATTCCCAGCAGGCCCAGTTCACCCATTTCATTGAATACATCCTGAGGAAATTTCCCGCTCCTGTCTCGTTCTGATGCCGTCGGACGAATCTTCTCCTCGGCAAAAGAACGAACCATATCCCGGACCATTTCCTGGTGCTCATTCAGGGCAAAATCCATTCTTCCTCCCGCTTGTGAGACCGCTGGGCCGCAGCAACTCAGGCTTTCGCGCCGCTTTCGGCCTTTTCACCATAATGGTAGTAGGTGTAGTAGTAATTGGAATAGTAGTAATCCCGCTGAACATCAACATCATTGAGTACGACGCCGACAACTCTGACATCACCACGAGCAAGGGTTTTCAGTCCCTCGGCGATGACCTGTCGCCTCACGCCGCCATATTTAACGACCAGCAGGACCATATCCGCAAACTGGGCCGCGATCACCGGATCGGTTACGGTGGCCGCCGGGGGAGTATCGATGATGATCCAGTCGTAACGCCCCTTGGCCTCCTCGATGAGCCTGCGAAAACTCTCTTTGCCGAAGAGTTCCGGAGGATTAGAAGGCAAGGCCCCGGCCGTAATCAAATCCATATTCGGGATATCCGCGCGCCGATGGACGACACTCTCGAGATCTCCCTCCCCCAGGACGAGCGAGGTCAGGCCCCGGGTATTCTTGACCTGCATCATCCGATGCAAACGCGGCTTTCTCAGATCACCATCAACGATGAGAACACGATCCCCTGCCGCAGCCAGGGTCTTCGCCAGGTTGAAGGAAATGGTCGTTTTGCCTTCGGAAGGAACGGATGAGGTCACCAGGACCACCTGAGAGCCTCCTCCCCGTGCGGCCAGCATCAGTGCTGTTCGGAGCGTCTGGAAGGCCTCCCTCAGCGATCTGCGATTCTCCTCGGTCAGTCTCGGAACCGCGGTCAGTGCGTCAAGCCCCAGGTAGCGCTCGACCTGTTCCGGCGTCCTCAGGCTGTGATCCAGGAAGTCGAGTCCAAGCACAAGACCGATTCCGAGGAACAAGCCCAGGATCAGTCCCAGCGCCATGGTCCGCGGTACGTTGGGGCTGAAGGGCCCCTGGGGCGCAACCGCCGGCTCGATGACCCGGATATTGTTCATCCACGAGGTCGCCGACAGATCCGCCTCGTTGGATCGTGCCAGCATCTCCTCAAGAAAATGTTTGTTCTGCTTATAGATCTCCTGCAGACGATCCTGTTCCATGCTCTTCTTCGAGAGATCGATGATCTGCTGCCTCAGAGATTCCAGGTTCCTGTAGAGGCTCTGTTCCCGGTCCCGAACGATCTCAAAGCGCGTTCTCAGATTATTCGACAAGGTCGCCACCCGCTGGTCGATCGCCTGATCGATACCCTCCAGCTTCGACCTCAACTCCTTGATCACCGGGTGACCTTCGCGATAGGTTTCCAGCTTGTTCTTGAGATCAAGCTCCGTCTCTCCCCTCTTCTGCAGCAGGGAGGCGATCGCGGTATCTTCCAGGATATCGGGAAAAGAAACCGCCGAAAGATGTTCGCTCTTCAAACGTCCCAGAGCCTGCATTTCCGTCTCAAGTCGAATCCTCTCGGCCTTGGCCTTTGCGTATTCGCTGGTCAGGGTATCGACCTGCTCCGTAATGACATTTTTCTGTTCGTCCGCCAGGAGTACGGCACCCTCATTCTCACGGAATTTCATCAGTTCCTTCTCAGACTCATGGACCTGTTTCCGGAGCGGATCCAGTCTCGACTGGATGACCTTGTAGATCTTCCGGGTCTTGTCGATCCCATCTTCGATATTGGCCTTGATGAACTCCTCGACGTAAACATTGAGCCACTCGGCAGCCCGCTCCGGACTCCGTGCCGTGAGAGACAGTTCCACGACGTTTGAGCCCTCAACGGGCTCGACCTTCAGGTTTCCGAGAATCAGGGACGGGCCCGGCTTCCTCCCCGAGAATTCAGGCTGAGAGGCGAGGCCGAGGTGGTCAATCACGCGCCGGGCAAGTCGCTCCGTCTTGAGAACCTGCACCTGATCCGTGATGTAACGGTCCAATTGCCAGTAGTTGACGAATGCGTCAAACTGATTGTTATTGATCGCCTGCTTGGGCTCAATCACGATTTTCGTCGTGGCACGGTACATCTTCGGACGGGTCAGTGCCCAGGCCGATGAGAGGACCAGAAGGGACAGGGCACAGCCGAGTACCCACCACTTCCTCG
>JANTFG010000139.1 GCA_024763555.1 Thermoanaerobaculales bacterium | reverse complement strand
TCTGGGCTGGGGAAGGCGCAATCGAACATGTGCACCTTGTGGCGGCAGGGATGGACTCCGCCCAGGTCGGAGAAAAGGAAATCCGGGGCCAGATGAGGGAAGCTCTCCAGACGGCCCGAAAAGCCGGTGTGATCGGAGCTGCCCTCGAGCAGATCTATACCCACAGCCTCCGTGTTGCCACCCAGGTGGAGGAGCAGCTGGAAGTCTCGCACGCCGGGTCCTCCCTGGCCCATGTCGCCGTCGGGCATATTTCACACCGCCTTCGTCGAACCCCGGGGCCCGTCGCTCTCATCGGAAACACGGCCATGACCATCAGGGCCGCCCACCTCCTCCTGGACGAAGGGCGGGAGATCCTCCTCGTCAACCGGAGTCCCGAGAAACTGAGGGATCTGGCCGATCGCCTGGGCCTTGGCCTTCGGTCCCTCGAGGACTTTCTCCGCCGCCCCGATCCGGTGGAGGCCATCCTGACCTCGACGGGGTCGCCGGAGCCCATTTTCACCCGACCCGGACTCGAACGTCTCGCGGCCGGCTCGGCCAGTGCGGAAGCCCCGCTGATCGTTGATATGGCGGTCCCGCCCGATGCCGACCCTCATCTCGCCCGTTCCCTGGGTTTCGAGTGGATCGGGATGGACGAAATCAACAGCGAGGCCGAGGCCCACCGCCACCACCGCCTCCTTGAACTCGGACCGATCCGGGAGCTGATCGACGAGAGAATCGAACGCTTCTGCAGGCAGTTTACGGAGCGTGAGCTTTCCCCGATCATCGCGAAACTCAACCAGCGCTACCGCCAGACCGCATCCGAAGGCCTCCAGCGCCTGCTCAAGAGCGGACTTGATTCCATCGAGGCCGAGGAGCGCGAGGATCTCGAGCGGTGGGTGCAGGTCATGGCCCGGCGCTTTGCCCATATTCCCACCCTCGGTCTCCGGGCCCTCGCCCGTGAGTACGGCTCCGGGGCGATCCGGGTTTTTCTCGAAGCCTCCGGGGAGGACTTTTTCGGTGGGCAGCCCGTAAATCCTTCAAAACCGGGCACTGAGCCGGAAGATCGAGAGGAAGAATCTTCATGAGCGATACCGGAACAAATCCGGAAGCCGGGCGGAAGGCCCGCATTCTCATCGTTGAGGATGAACAGAACCTGGCCGAGGGCATCGCCTACAACCTCCATCTCGAGGGCTACGCCAGCGAGATCGCTTCGGATGGGAAAAGCGCTCTTGCTATGATTCTCGATGGAGGCTTTGATCTCATCATTTTAGATGTCATGTTGCCCGAGATGGACGGATTCAGCGTCTGCAGGCAGGCACGCCGCCGGGATATCTCCACCCCCATTCTCTTTCTGACGGCCAAAAGCTCGGTGGAGGATAGGATTCGCGGATTTGAACTGGGCGCCGACGACTACCTCGCCAAGCCCTTCCACCTTCGGGAACTCCTCCTCCGCGTCGCGACCATCATCCGAAGATCCTCTGCGGCTCCGGCCCACCAGACCTCCACCCCCATCAAATTCGGCGACAACCAGTGTGATTTCCGCAGTCTCGAAGCCCGCTCCTGGGACGGCAGGGAGCATGTGCTGAGCGAAAAGGAAGCCCTGGTCCTCAAGTCACTGCTGGAGCGCCCCGGTCAGATCATCTCGCGGGAGGATCTTCTGGAAGAGGTCTGGGGCCACGAGGTGCTCCCCTCGACGCGCAGCCTGGAAGAACTCGTCGATCATCTACGCCGCCGCTTCGAGCGGGATCCACTCAAGCCACAGTATTTTCATACCATCCGGGGCGTCGGATACCGATTTCAGGAAGAAGGAGGCGGTCTGTGAAAACTCTCATCCTCGGAAGTCGAGGTTCCCGACTCGCACTCTGGCAGGCGGAACACGTCCGCTCCCTGATCACCGCGCTTCCCGGCGCACCTCCGGTTTCAATCGAGATCATTTCGACCCGGGGCGACCGCATCCAGGATGTGCCGCTTTCCGCGGTCTCGGGCCAGGCCTTCTTCACCCGGGAGATCGAAACGGCCCTTGCCGAGGGGCGCATCGACCTTGCCGTTCACAGCATGAAAGACCTCGAAACCACGATGCCGGATGGGCTTCGCGTGGCTGCCGTCCCTCGCCGGGAGGATCCCCGGGACGCCTTTCTTTCGCGGACGGGGAGCACCCTTGCGCAGCTCCAGCCCGGCGCCCGCGTCGGCACCAGCTCACTCCGGCGACGGGCCCAGCTGGCCCGCGCCTTCCCCCACCTGCGACTTGAGGAGCTGCGGGGGAATGTCCCAACGAGAATAAGGAAGATGCAGGAGGGCGAGTATGAGGGCATCATTCTCGCGACCGCGGGCATCACCCGCCTGGGGATGGGAGACCTGATTACTGAGAGTCTCGATCCCGAGGGCTTCATCCCGGCGCCGGCTCAGGGCGCGCTGGCGCTCCAGATTCGATCTGAGGATATTGAAACTGCAAGATGGGTCGAAGCCCTGGACGATCCCTCAAGCCGAAGGGCCGTCGAAGCCGAACGCGCGCTGCTCGCCCATGCCGAAGGCGGCTGCCAGCTCCCCCTGGGCGCCTATGCCCGGATGCTTCCCGGGGAAGAGATGAAACTCTCCGCAATCATCCTGAGCCCGGATGGAAAAAACGCCGTATCAGATGAGATCACGGGCTCGATCGAGAATCCTCGAGAACTCGGCATCCGGCTTGCGGAGCGAATGCTTGATCATGGCGCCGATGAGATTCTGAGAGAAATGAGAATTAAAACCAACGAAGACCAGAGTCCTTCAAACCACGGAGGTTGAGATGTCCTTTCCCACCCATCGAGCCCGACGCCTGCGTCAGAATGCCAACTGGAGACGGATGGTCTCCGAGACCAGCCTCAGTGTCGACGATCTCGTCTATCCCCTCTTCATCATGCATGGCGAGCATCTCCGGACCGAGGTTCCCAGCATGCCCGGCGTCTTCCAGCTCTCCATCGACGAAGCCGTCAGGGAGGCCCGGGCCGTTCACGAGGATGGAATCCCGGCCATCATCCTCTTCGGTATCCCCGAGTCCAAAGACGCCGTCGGAAGCGAGGGCTATGATCCGGAGGGGATCATTCCGAAGGCCATTCGGGCCATCAAGATGGAAGTGCCCGAACTGCTCGTTTGGGCCGATGTCTGCATGTGCGAGTACACGGACCACGGCCACTGCGGCCTCCTGACCGACAGCGGAGAGGTCGATAATGACTCGACTCTCGAGCTTCTCGTCCAGGAATCCCTGGTCTACGCCGAAGCCGGCGCCGACGCCGTCGCACCCTCCGACATGATGGACGGTCGGATCGGAGCGATCCGGGAAGCCCTCGATGAGAGTGGTTTCAAGAAGACCGTCATCGTCTCCTATGCGGCGAAGTACTCCTCGGCTTTTTACGGTCCCTTCCGGGACGCGGCCTATTCCGCCCCGGCTTTCGGAGATCGCCGGGCCTACCAGATGGACCCACCCAACTCGGACGAGGCGCTGCGCGAGGTGGCGGAAGATCTTGAGGAAGGCGCCGATATCGTCATGGTCAAACCGGCCGGACCCTACCTCGACATCATCCGGCGGGTCCGCGAGGCCTTCGAGGTCCCGACCGCTGCATACCAGGTCTCCGGGGAGTACAGCCTGATCAAGGCCGGCGCGGCCAAAGGCTGGATCGACGAGAAGAGAGTGGCCATGGAGAGTCTCCTCGGCATCAAACGCGCCGGAGCCGGGATCATCATCACCTATTTCGCCCGGGACCTCGCACGCTGGCTCCGCGAGTCATGAACCTCGCGAACTCCCCATTTCTCGCAGCATGCCGGGGTGAGAAGCCCGAGCGGACACCAATCTGGATCATGCGCCAGGCGGGGCGCTATCTTCCGGAGTACCGGAAACTCCGGGAGAAGGTGGATTTTCTCACCCTGACGAAGACCCCGGAACTCGCGGCCGAGGCAACCATGCAGCCCATCCGCCGCTTCGGTATGGACGCCGCCATTCTCTTTTCCGACATCATGACGCCCCTGGAGGGCATGGGCATCGAGCTGGAATTCGCTCCCGGCCCGATCATTTCCCGCCCGATCCGGCGGGCCGAGGATGTGGAAAAACTCCACGTCGCCGATCCCGAAGAGAGCATTCCTTTCGTCATGGAGGCCATCCGCATTGTTCGTCGGGAGATTCCGGAAACCCCGCTCATCGGCTTCGCGGGCGCGCCCTGGACCCTCTTCTGCTACCTCGTCCAGGGATCGGGATCAAAGAACTTCGCCCGGGCGCGCGCTTTCCTGATGTCCGAGGAGCGCGCCGCCTCCAGCCTCCTGGATATTCTGGCACGGACCGTGGCTTCGAGTCTGGAAGCTCAGGCCCGGGCGGGGGCCCAGGCCCTGATGATCTTCGATTCATGGGCCGGGCTGCTGGACGAGGGAAGCTACAGGCGCTTCTGTCTTCCCGCCCTCAGCCTGCTTCGCTCCCGGCTTCAGAAAAGCGGCCTCCCGCTGATCTACTTCCCCTACGGTGGGGCTCATTTCTTAGCGGCCGTCGCCGAACTCGGCTTCGATGTCGTAGGCCTGGACTGGAGATCTTCGCTCAGTCGGGCACGCGCCGTCCTCGGCCCGAAGCCGGCACTCCAGGGGAACCTCGACCCGGCCGCACTCTTCGCTCCGAGAAAGGAGCTGATTCGCCGGGCAAAGGCCCTCCTCGACGAGGCCCGGGATGCCGGCCCCCACATCTTTAACCTGGGCCACGGCATCGAACGGGATACGGAGATCGCGGCCGTCGAAGCCCTGGTTGAAACCGTCCACAGCTACGGAACGGCCGGAGGGCATTCATGATGGAGAAACTGACGGTCGATCTGGAGACCCTGAGGCGCTACGACCGGCCGGGGCCCCGCTATACCTCCTACCCCACGGCGGTGGAGTTTCATGACGGCGTCGGCGAGAGGGAATACTCCGAAGCCCTCCTCCAGATGGACGAAAGGGCGCCCGATGCACCCCTGAGCCTCTACCTCCACCTCCCCTTCTGCGAGTCACGCTGCCTGTTTTGCGCCTGCAACACCGTCATCACCCGACAGCAGGATCCCCCGGCCCGCTACCTCCGGACTCTGAAGAGAGAAATCGAGCTGGTAGCCTCGAGATTCAGGGGGCGAAGGCGCGTCAGCCAGCTCCATTGGGGCGGAGGAACGCCGACCTATTACGGACCTGCACAGCTCGAGGAACTCTACTCCCATATCTCGAAATACTTCGAGATCGAAGAAGATGCCGAGATCGCCGTCGAGATCGATCCCTGCGTCACCACGAGGAAACACCTTGAAAGCCTGGCCGCCATGGGCTTCAACAGGCTCAGTCTCGGGGTCCAGGATTTTACTCCCGAGGTTCAGGAAGCCATCGAACGGAGGCAGAGTTACGAGGAAACCCGGGAGATGATCGAAGAGATCCGAAACATCGGCTTCTCCGGCGGCATCAATCTCGATCTCGTCTACGGCCTCCCCCTCCAGGGACCGGAGACTTTCCGTTCCTCCCTCGAGCGGATCATCGAGCTGCGTCCCGATCGCATTGCCCTCTACTCCTTCGCCTTCGTTCCCTGGCTCAAAGCGCATCAGCGGAGGATCGACACCTCGCTGCTCCCGACGCCCGAGGAGAAACTGAAGATCTACCTCGAGGCCTATGAGGGCCTTCAGGAGGCAGGGTATCGGGCCATCGGCATGGATCATTTCGCGCTCCCGACAGATGAGCTTTCCATCGCATCGGGCGAAGGCCGCCTCTTCCGGAATTTCATGGGCTATACGGTGCGGCCGGCTGAGGCCTCGCTGGCCTTCGGCATGACCGGGATCGGAGATCTCGGCGCCGGTTTCTTTCAGAACTTCAAACGCCTCTCCACCTACACCGCGGCCGTCGAGGCCGGTCGTCTCCCGATCGAAAGGGGCGTCCTTCTCAGCGGGGAGGATCGACTCCGGCAGTGGGTCATCAGCCGGCTGATGTGCAACTTCTTCATCGACAAGGAGGATTTCCGGAGGCGTTTTCATCAGAATTTCGACGAGCACTTCCTTTCGGAGAGCGAGCGGATGAGGGAGTTCTTCGAGGCCGGATTCCTTCAGGATTCGATGGAGTCTCTGCGGGTCGTCGGAAAAGGACGTCTCTTCGTCCGAAATATTGCCATGGTCTTCGACCAGTACCGCGAAGACTCTCGATCCGGCCGGCCGGTGTTCTCCAGGACCGTCTGAATGAAGCGGGTACTGATCATCGGCGCGGGCATCACCGGCCTGGCGACGGCCTTCCGTCTGAGAAAGCTTGGCGGGACCGAGCTGGATGTGCGCGTGCTTGAAGCATCGGAGATGCCCGGAGGCAATATCCGGACGGATCGCTACGAAGGCTGCACGATCGAGAAGGGTCCCAACGGCTACCTCGACAATGTCGAAGCCACACGGCGACTGATCGAAGAGATCGGCCTCGCTCCCCACGTCCGGCAGGCCGATCCCGAGGCCGAGCGCCGCTATCTCTACCGAGGCGGTCGGCTCCACCTGCTTCCCTCCTCGGCGCCGGGCTTTTTCCGATCTCCCCTGCTCTCCCTGAAGGGCCGGACCCGCGTGGCACTGGAGCCCTTTGCGAAGAAAGCAAAGCCTGAGCTCGACGAGAGCGTCTTCGACTTCGCCTCTCGGAGGATCGGGAGAGAGGCCGCGAGCATCCTGGTCGATGCCATGGTCTCGGGGGTCTTTGCCGGGGATGCCTCCAGGCTCAGCCTGGCCTCGACCTTTCCGAAGATGGCCGCGATGGAGGCTGAGCACGGCGGACTGGTCCGAGCCATGATCGCCCGGATGATGAAATCCCGGAAGAAGGATGCGGACTCCTCCGGCGGCGGTCCTGCGGGGCCTGGAGGTAAATTAAGTTCCTTCGATGAGGGTCTCGACCTCCTTCCCCGGACTCTGGCCCGCTCACTGGGAAAGTCCCTGATGACCCGACGCAGCGTCAGGAGGATCCGGCGAGCGGAGCAGTTGTACTCTGTTGAAACGGAAAAGGGGGAAAATCTCGAGGCGGACCTTGTCTTTCTCAGCATTCCGGCCGGGAGGGCGGCCCCCCTGATCGAGAAGATTTCACCAGAATGCTCCCGCATCATGAAATCCATCCCGAGCGCGGGTCTGGCGGTCGTGGCCCTGGGATTCGATCTTTCCGAAGTCCGGGAACTCCCGACCGGTTTCGGCTTTCTGGCGCCCCGCTGCGAAGGCCTTCGAATCCTCGGCTGCCTCTGGGACTCCGAGATCTTTCCCGGGCGCGCCCCCGAGGGAATCCGTCTGATGCGGGTCATGATCGGGGGCGCCCACGATCCTGAGGCGGTTGGTCTTCCGGATGATGAACTGAGGCGCATCGTCCTCGCCGAGCTGAAAACTTCGATGGGACTGAAAGCCCAGCCCAGCTTTGTCAGGATCTACCGATATCCCCTTGGGATCGCGCAGTATGAAATCGGACATCGAGACAAACTGGAAAAACTGAGAACCGGACTCGAGGAAACACCAGGGCTCCTGGTCGGCGGCTCATCCTACGACGGGATCTCCATGAACTCCTGCATCGAGAAGTCGGAAGATTACGCCGACGAGATCCTTCGATACCTCGGCGGCTGAAGCTCTCTAGATTACGCGAGAACTGGGATCAGAGGCCGCAGACGAAAAGCTTCAAGCTTTCTTCAGTCGCTTGTACAGACCGGCGCGAGTCATCCCCAGGCGCCGAGCCGCTTCGCTCTGATTTCCCCGGCATTCCCTGAGAACCTCGTCGATCATCCAGCCCTCGAATTTTCGTCTGGCATCGGCCAGGGACATTTTCTTCAGCGACTTCAGATCAATATCCTCCGGACCCGCAGCCGAGGGCTGTAGTCCTCGGACCAACAGAAGCATATTGATTGCCGCCGCGAGAATCAGAACATCCCCAACCGCCGGTGGAGAGGACTCGTAGCGGAGCAGAAGAAAGTGATCGTCCCTGAGTGCCGCGACCAGAACATCGTCATCAATCTCCTGGAGGTGCTGAACCCTCGGTTCCTGGCCGTTTCTCACGTGATCCGAAAGCGCCTCGAAATCCAGATTCCGTGCAATGAGAGTTCCGATATCACCTGCACTGGCGATCACGCTCAACTGTCCCACTGCATCTCGATGAAGGACGAGACCGGATTTCAGTCCCAATAGATTCACACCCCAGACCAGGGGATCGGCATCAAGCCGCCCCTCCATGGCACGGGCGGTCGTCCCGAAAAGATTGATGATGTCATCATAACTGATACAGCGGCACAGCACCTTCGTTGCGCCGCCCGATTCCCCTTCTTCCACGAAGGCGCTGACGTCTCTCTCTTGAAAATCTCCGGCTTCTGAAACGCTGATCTGGTCCACAATGAAAAACCGCGCAGAAGAAAGGTTTACGAAGTCTCCAAGGTCAAACTCAGCTTGTGAAGTCCGGTTCCCATTAACAAATGTACCGTTCTTACTCTTGAGATCGAGAATACGAAAGGACCCGTCGCCAACGGAGAGAACGGCATGTTCCCTGGAAACGTCCCTCTGCGGAAAAACAATGTCATTGGATGAACTGGCGCCGATTTTATAGGAAGAGTTCTTTTCAATCCTGATACGTTTTTCGCCACCATCGGGGTCGAGATAAACCAGAGTAAAACTCACGTCATGCCTCCAACCTACACCCGGAACGATGCACATCCGGCCTCAGAAGTTTACTACAAATGAGGTCCAATCTGAGAAAAGTCTGTCCGAGATTCCCTCAGAGGAGGTTTCCCGACAGCCATTCACGGATGAAAAGCCCACCTCCGATGCTGTAGAATCAGCTATGCGCTTCGTGTTTCTGGCCCTGATGCTGATTCCTCCCATCTGCGGGATCCTGCTCCTTCTCCAGGCCCGGGAACAACTCAGGGACTTCCTCCGGGAGACTCCGCTTCTTGTCAGCGACCGAGACATCGAAAAACTCAAGGCCCTGGCCCGCAGACAGATGTACCTGAGCCTCTTCCAGGCCTGCGTCCTTGGGCTTCCTGTCGCAGCTTTCGGAGGAGGCATTCTCCTGCACGTCCTCTTCCCCTCCGACTTCGTCTGGATTCTCCTGCCCTCGATTCTCGTTATTCTGGCTGCACTGAGGATGCGACCGGAAGAGCAGAGGCTGTGGTGCCTGCCTGCGGAGAACTCCCGGCTTGAGGAGGAGCGGGACCGGATCATCTCCTGCTGGCGATTCAGGGCCCTTCCTGATTTCTGAGTCCTCTCCATGCCTGGTACTTCGAATCGAGCAGATCGTACAGCGCCTCGATCTTCTCGAGACGTTCATCCAGCAGATCCTCCCACGCATCATAAAGATCCGTTTCCAGTTTCAGCGAACTCACTCTGTAGTTGAGTCCATCGAAACGGAACTGAAATTCCGAAGAGCAGATCTTCGCCGAGAGTATTTCGGCATCTTCCTCCACATAACGGAGGATCTCCGCCATGATCTCTCCGGAAAGAACGATCTTCGCGACCGGGGTCGCCATCCGGACCGAACCTTTGACTGCTTCGATCATCAGGTCATTGTCACTGAGAAAGGTCTTGAGAAATCGACAGCCGAGAACGGACTGCCATTCCTCGCGGGCGTCGATGA
>JANTFG010000138.1 GCA_024763555.1 Thermoanaerobaculales bacterium | reverse complement strand
CCCTGAAAGCCGGGGATAAGGTGGTCTTCGGTACGGTGGAATGCCGCTTCGAGATCGATTCGGACTGAGGCGGTTTCAGAGGACCTCCGGCTCTTCGGAGAAGACGGACCTTGACCAATGAGTGTCAAACTCAAGCTAAAGCCGGAAGATCCGCTCGACTGCCTTCCTGGTGTCGGCCCCCGTCGAAAGGAGGAGTTCGGGCGTCTGGGTTTCCAGAAAATTCGTGAGCTTCTCTTTCATCTGCCTTCGCGTTGGGAGGACCGGAGAGCGTGGACACCCCTCGGCAATCTCCCTGGAAAAGGGAGCAGAGTCATGGTCCGGGGTCTCGTCCGTGACCCCAGGATCAGGAAAAGACCCTGGAGTCCGGGAATCATCACAGCGCGGCTGGAGCAGGATCAGGATCGGCTGGAGTTGATCTGGTTCAACGCCCGTCAAATACCGAAGGGCCTTGAAGCGAACCAGGAACTGGGCTTCTACGGTGTTCTGAGAGATGGCCGATCCGGGGAGTTGCAGCTGGTTAACCCGGAAATCATCGATCTCTCAGAGACAGCGTCGACCGCGTTGTCGGGCATTGTCCCCGTCTATCGGGATATCGGGAAAGTCGGCGGACGAAGCCTGCGCCGAATCATGATGGCCTCCATGCCCGTCATCGAAGAGATTGAAGACTATCTGGATGATGAGGCACGACGCAGGCTGGAGCTTCCGGGGCTGGCCGCCACCCTGCGTTTCCTGCATCAACCGCCTTCGGATGTGGAGATCGGAGAACTGGAGGATGGGTTGTGTCCCGCCCATCGTCGGCTCTTCTTTGACCAGGCGCTCCTCCACTTCCTGGCAATCGAGAAGATCCGGACTCGGAGGGCTGCCTTGAAAGCCCACCGGATTCGATGTTCACAGGCCGACAGGAGAGGACTTAAATCCCGACTTCCATTTGTGCTGACCGCTGCGCAGGAGCACGTTCTGGACGAGATTTTCCGGGATCTGGAAAAGCCAAGGCCGATGGCCCGACTCCTGCAGGGGGACGTCGGCTCGGGGAAGACGGCGGTCGCGGTTCTGGCGATGGCGGCCTCTGCGGCATCGGGTCACCAGGCGGCCCTGATGGCGCCGACCGAGATTCTCGCCGAACAACATGCGCGGATTCTGCGTTCCTTCTTCAAAGGCACTCCCTGGAGAGTTGCCACGCTGCATGGCGGGCAGAAGGCCGCTCTCGGTCGGGTGACTCGCTCTGCGATCCGAAAGGCGGAGGCCGAAATTGTTGTTGGAACGCATTCCCTCATTCAGGAGAGCGTGGAATTCGGAAGGCTGGGCTTTGTGGTGATCGACGAACAGCATCGCTTCGGGACGTTGCAGCGAAGGGATCTGGTCCTCAAGGGAGAGACTCCGCATCTCCTGGTGATGACGGCCACGCCGATTCCCCGTTCGCTGGCTCTCAGCCTTTATGGAGATCTGGATCTCTCGCTTCTGGATCAAAAGCCGGCAGGCCGGAGGGCGATCAGAACGGAAATTCGCACCGAGGCGGCGCGGGAGAGAATATTTTCTTTTCTCAAGAAGGAGATCGGAGAGGGCGGTCGTGTGTACTGTGTCTTCCCCTTGATCGAGTCTTCCGAGCATATCGATGGACCTGCCCTGATGGAGCAGATTGGTTTTTTCAGCGAGGCTCTTCCGGGGGTTGAGATCGGGATCCTCCACGGACGAATGTCCTCCGAGGAAAAGGACCGGGTCCAGGCCCGATTCCGGAGCGGCGAGATCCAGCTCCTGATGTCGACGACGGTCATCGAGGTTGGAGTCGACGTCCCTCAGGCCACGGTGATGATGATCGAGGGCGCTCACCGCTTCGGACTTTCGCAGCTCCATCAGTTACGGGGTCGGGTTGGTCGGGGCGAAAGAGCTTCGTGGTGCATTGCGATGATCCCGGAGGAGCTGTCAAAGCGTGCCCGGCGTCGCCTGGAGATTTTTGCCTCGACGGATGACGGTTTTCTGCTGGCCGAGGAGGATCTGAAAATGCGCGGCCCCGGGGAGCTGACGGGTACACGTCAGTGGGGCGCGTCACTCCCCTTTGATCCCGAGAAAAACTGGGAACTCGTCCTCAAAGCCAGGAAATTTGCCTCCGAACTGGAAAGCACAGGAAGGAGCGAAGCCGTCGTCGCGGCTCTCGCGGATGATTATGGAAAGGGGTCCGATGAGGATGAATGGAAAGGGATGACCGGATGAAGGAGCAGCTCGCGCGTTTTGTGCGACTCTTCCTGGGCTGGTGCCTGGTGGCTCTGGGAATCGTCGGGCTTTTTGTTCCGATCCTCCAGGGTGTCCTCCTGATCCTCCTCGGCCTCTGGGTACTCTCCATCGACAGCCCCTGGGCTCACCGCTGCATCCTCAAACTCCGTCTGCGATTTCCGAAGGCCCATCGGCAGGCCCGTCGCCTCGGAAAGAAGTTCAGGGCGAAATTTCCGTGGCTGAGCCGCCGGATTCCAGGCAGGAAAGACAAATAAAACAGATCGGCAGGGGACATCGGCGTAATCCGGAGTGGGAGCAGGAGCTGGGGTCGGAGCGGGAACGGGAGCGGGAGCCAAATCCGGAGGCAATGCCGGAGCCGGAGCCGTACATCCGGAGCCGGAGCAGGGCGCCGGAGCCGATGCCGGAACCGGGGTGGTCGTGGTTCTTTGAGCGGAAAGTGGGAAGGATGATCTCGGTCTCTGCTTCTGAAACCGGAGCATGGGGGGCGGTGGCCGAAACCGATGCGGTCGCGGGGTGTCCCGACCACTTCGAGTGCGACTCTGCAGGCTCAGCTTCGCGTTTCGGGCGTCAGACTCGGCTCCGGCCTCGGTTCCGGTTCGCGGCTCCTGCTCCGGCTCCTGCCCCGGTTCCGGCTCCGGCCGGGCGCTTCCTTAGGGCCCGCGCAAAAATTACTTCCGCTTTTCGCATCCCATCTGCACCACATCTTCGGCTCGGGCTCAATCCGGAAATACTCAACGTAGGCAAGGCTACGCCTCCGCTTTCCCTCAATCGCCCAATCCAAATCTCAAGCACATCTGGGCGCGCAAAACAGGAAGAAATTATTGCGCGGCCCCTTAACTCCGAATGACGTGCGTCCCGGCGATCATGTCGTGGAGACCCTTCTTCTCATCATTGAAGAGGATCATCAGAAAACCAATATAAAGAATCATCCCGCTGATGATATATCCCAGCATGCGCAACGCGGCTTTCCCATAACCAAGGGGCGCCACTCCGTCATCCCGGACAATCTTGAGATGGAGAATTTTCTTACCCGGCGTCGCCCCTGATTTTGCCCACGGAATGAGAATATAGGCGATGGAGACCAGCGCCACCAGGAGATAGCTTCCGATGGCCAGGGGAAGCATCGCCCCTGGGGCCTTGCGGGCCGCCATCTGAATCACGAAACCAAGAGGCAGCATCAGGACAACCATGATGACTCCGAGAATCAGCCCATCGAGGAGATAGGCCCCCAGCCGAACGCCGAAGCCGGCCCTCTCTCCGCCTCCAATATTCGGCGAAGACTGCTGATCGTCAGGGTAGGACGGTGCCGCGGGCGCCATGGCCGCCGGCGGTACGGGCCTCGGCCTCTCCTGCAACTGTGGGGGTCCGACCGGCGCAGGAGCGGGCGCTATTGGCGGAGGTACCGGCGCCGCAACCGGCGGCGGAGGGCTGACGGAGGGCTGGGCGGCCTGCGGGGATATCGGCGGCGGCGGCGCCTGCGGCTGAGGCGGAGCATATGCGGGCGGCACAGCCGGCTGAGGCGGCGCAGGAGACTGTTCGCCTTCGACCATTTCCTTCATATCCACCTGCATCGTTCGGCCATTCCAGGCCTCTTCCTCGAAGCTCAGCCGGGTATTTCCGATGAGAAAGACCATCCCATCGCTCAGCTCGATGGATCCTACCTTTTTCCCATCGACCCAGGTTCCGTTGCTGCTGCCCAGGTCGACGAGCATCCAGCCGCCCCCGCTTCTCCGGACTTCCGCATGATGGCGGGAAGCCGCCTTATCATCGAGGACAAGAACATTATCAGGCGCCCTTCCCAGCGTGATTCGATCCAGGCTGAGTTCAAAGTCCTGGGGGGACGCCGCCTTCTTTTCCTGGATCTTCAGTCGTGCCATATCAGCCTCCGTCTCTTCATGATCTTCATCTCTATCCTACCAGAGTCTTAAAAAGCGCTCCTGTTCGATCTCTGAGGCTCCTGGTGAAGCCGGCCTGAATTCAACGACCCCTTCGTCGAAGCCGATGTGTACTTCAAACCTGGGTTGACCAGCAAACAAAAAGGGGCGCCCGATGGGCGCCCCGGTAATTCTCATCTTGATTTCGATCAGGCCTTCTCGACAGCCTCTTCGAGCATCGCCGTCGTCAGGGACTTGGGCCGCTCGATCGGGAAACCGAGGGCACGATCCCAGGTGATATTGGTCAGTACGCCGATGGCACGACCGACACCGAAGAGCACGGTGTAGAAATCCCACTCGGTCAAACCGTAGTACCACTGGATTACACCGGACTGCGCGTCCACGTTCGGCCAGGGGTTCTTGGCCTTGCCCTGCTCGCGCAGCACGTCCGGCGCCACCTTATAGATCATGGAGATGACCTTGAAGAGCGGATAGTCCGGAAGATGATTCAGGCAGAACTCACGCTGCGAGGTATAGCGCGGGTCGGTCTTCCGGAGGACGGCATGACCGTAGCCGGGAATGACCTGGCCTGAGTTGAGGGTATCCCAGAGTGCCTCGCGGACGTTCTCTTCGGTGGGCTCTGCGCCGCCGAGTTTGTCCATGAAGCCCATGGTCCAGCGCAGCACCTCCTGGTTGGCCAGGCCGTGAAGCGGGCCCGCCAGGCCGTTGATTCCGGCGGACAGCGCGTAGAACGCGTCGGAAAGAGCCGAAGCGACGAGATGGGTCGTGTGAGCGGAGACATTGCCGCTCTCGTGGTCGGAGTGCAGGAGGAAATACATTCTGGCAACATCATCATAGGGCGCAGGGATTCCCATCATGTGGGCGAAGTTGCCGCCCATATCCAGGGAGGGATCCGCCGGAATGTGGACATCCTCTTTGTACTTCATGCGATAGATATAAGCTGCGAGGGTCGGCAGCTTGGGAAGGAGCGACATGACGTCCTCAAACATCGGCTCCCAGTAGTCCATCTTGGACATCCCCTCCTGGTAGCGTTTCGCGAACACGGAATCGCGCTGCATCGCCAGGATTCCCGCCGAGAACATCGTCATCGGATGGGTGTCGCGCGGCATCGTGCGCAGCAGATCGATGACATAAAGGGGCAGCTCACGGTTCTTCTTGAACTCCTCGACGACTTCCAGGGTCTGCTCCATCGTCGGAACTTCCCCGGTCATCAGGAAGAAGAAGAAGCCCTCGACGTAAGGATAGGCGGAACCCGGAACCTTCGGAAGAGCCTCAATGGTCTCCGGAATGGTCTTGCCGCGGAAACGAATCCCCTCGTAAGGGTCGAGATAGGACACATCCGTCACCAGGCAGCGAACGCCACGGGCGCCGCCGATGGCCTGCGCGATTGTGACATCACCGAGTTTGACGTCGCCATGCTCCTTGAGGAGCCTGGTGATCCGTGGACGATGTTCCTCGATTTTCTTTTGAAGGACTTCTTTCAAACTGGACATTTCTGAACTCCCTTCTGCGGCCTGCCGTCGAAGAACCACCCCGGCCCTTCAACCCGGCCAGAATCAAATAATCTCTCCCTCAGCTCCTCCGCTCCGGTCGCAGAACCGGGAACTTTGGGACCGAGAGAACTTCTCCTCAGCCATCTTCGCGAAAAATATTCCTCCCACGCCGACAGTATAGGGCTTGTGAAGGATTGTTACAAGCTCTGGAAGGCGGTTTTTTTGAGAAAATGTCCACCAGTTCGGGCAGTGTTTGGTTATTGCTCAAATGTAATGTGTCTCAGAGGACGTGGAGCAGGAGCGGGAAGCTTCTCAGCCGCTCCCTGCACACCCACCCCTTACCAGCGCAATCCCCCCCCGCCGACCCTGTCCACTACCTGATTGCTTTCCCGAATACATTGAATTCGTAAATCCGTGTACGGGAATCAGCCCCGGGAGAGCCAATCTTCAATCGGACAAAACGTGCCCGACCGGGGCTGAAGCTGCGGTCGATCCGGTTTTCCCGATTTCCGAAAAAACTGTCCACGGTTTCAAAATGAAGGCCATCAAGACTGAGTTGCAGCGAGGCGGAGTCCGTATTCAACTCCGGATCCTCAACATAACCGGCATTCTTGACTTCCCAGCGGTAGACTCTGAAGGGACGACCGAGATCAACCGTTAATAAACACTCTCCGGAGGAACAGTCGCCGCACCATGCAGTATCTTCCTTCGCATCCACGGCCAGGGCGGGTGGACTTCCCCGGCATTGGCTTGAAGCGACGACCGGCCGGTCGGTCGTCAGGCTGTGCTCGGTGAACACCTCGATCTCGCCGCCCAGCCTGAGGTAGCGGTTATTCCGGTGTTTCGTCAGGAGATAGTCAAAGACCTTTAGATTCCCTTTGAAGGAGGGGCCCGTTTCCAGCCAGGGCCTGTTTCGAAGGGTCGCGAAAGCTCCGATGACATTGATCGTGCCGCCTCCATTAACTCGAATATTCTGTCCCCGCGAGTTGTCTCCCGCCGAATGCCAGAAAAACGCATCCCGACAATCACCCCTCACATCCAGGTGAATGAACTGCTGAAAGGAACTCAGGCCGAAGGTACTTTCGTTGCGGGAGTCACTGAAGACATAAGCCATCGCTTCCTTCCCGATCTGCCTCCGGAACTCCTCTCTTCCGAAACGATGCGGCGCATTCTGTCTTGAACCGGCGCTCCATGGGCCCCAGGAAATCAGGGCGCGCTGGATCTGTCCGCCCCGGCTCTTTCCGCCGACAACAATCCCTTCTCTGAAAACGGTCGCAGAAAAATCGGAGACGAGATGACGATCGCAACGATGGCTTCCAAGGTCGATCCCGTCGAAGGAATTCTCAAGATCAACATCGATGACCCACACATTCTCCCCCTCACCCCGAATGGTGAAGGGATAGGCAGATACCGCGCGCCCCCAGGACTGTTCCGGATAGACTATGGAAAATCCACGAATGCCGCTGTCGGCCTGAAGGGTGATGAAGGCCGGATCCATGGCGGCCCGGGGGCTGTCCTTCCCTTCAAAGGCGAGCAGCACGCAGCTTTCCACCCCCGGTGAACGTCTCACCGAAGCGTGGGGACCACGAAGTTCAACCCCGGAGGGAACCCTCAGATGGCCCTCCACCCTGAACTGGCCGCGGGGAAGATAGACGATACCGCCACCCTCCGCGGCCGCCGTATCCAGGGCTTTCTGGATTGAAGGTCCGTCATCGCAAATCCCGTCCCCTATTGCTCCAAAGGCCGTAGATTTCACGTGATACAGGGCCTTTGCTCCACTTCGTTCCACCCGTGGAATCTCCGGAAAGCTGTACTCCATCTCCGCCGTCTCCGGAACAAGATCGGTATTGAGGAAATGGACATCGGGAAAGGGATAGGGGTCAACCTCAAAGATCTCAGCCTTCACCTTCGACAGGATCCCCCAGAAACCCCGAAACACGGGTGCTTCTCCCTCCTCAAGCTCCTGGATTCTCTTCACCAGAACCGGTTTCGCCGCATCCCGAACCTGAAGGCCGTACACCAGATGACCATCGTTCTTACCAAGCTGAATACCTACAAGATTCTGCCTTGTGAAGGCATCAAGGGCGGTCGCTTCGGAGGGGTCCAGGGGGCGGACGCCGGCGCTCTCACACGTAGCCGCCTCCTTCCAGAATGAGTTTCCGAGGTCCACCTCCGACATAAAGGAGAATTCATAGCCGTTTCCCGTAAGGATTCCGCTCCTGAGTACCGTTCCATAGATTCTTGCGATTGTGTGAGCACTTCCTCCCGACACCCTGATCCCGTTGAAACTGTTGAGGAAGGTAATATTTCGGATGGTATAGCCCCAGCCGGATGGACTCGTCGCGATACTGAAGGGGTAGGGCCGAAACACAGATTCCGGATCTGCGCCCGGAAACTGTTCCGGGTAGTAGAAACTGAGATTCCTGACACAGGAGTTGTCTTCTTTCAGCAGGACGGCTGGATGAGCCTCAGGAGAACCCCTGCCGCAATACACGTCGATGATCGTGCCGGAGCCCGGATGAGCGCTTGTGGGATTTTCCCAACTGCCGACCAGAGCCACTCCCCGCGGGACATCCAGGCCTCCATTCTCCAACCTGTAATGACCAGGGGGAAAGAAAACCGTCCCACCTCCGAGTCTCCCCAGTTGATCCAGCGCCGCCTGAATCGCATCCCGGGCATCAACTTGACCCGAGTTGTCCGCGTGAAAGGGCGCCCTGGTTACATCAAAATCAGCCACGACGATCTCGGAGGGGGTGAGCACCATGACCGGATCCGGAAGCGGGCCGGGGTCTTGAATCCTCCGAAAGCTGAGGGAGTCGATGCAGATTCCACCCTGGCGCAGATCCAGCTTCAGGTTATGTTTCCCTGCCGTCAGGAAGACGGGACCAGCGCCCCTGAAATCTGCGAATCGCGGATCATCCCTGATGAGTTCGGAAGGCCCGATCAGGCGATCATCCACCAGGAGATTCACCCGCCCCGGCCGATCTACCGCCCGCGCTCTCAGACTGATCTCGTACCAGCCCGGTGCCGTAATTACAAAGGCGTAATTGAGCCATTCATGAATGGCGCCGACAGTCAACGAACTCCGGACAAAAGAGATCTCATCCCTCTCAAAAATATCGACATCGACAAGCTCCTGCTTCCTGTGTCCGGAGTTTCCACTATTCCCTGCGGTTTCGGCGTAATAGGCCCGAAATTGCCCGCCCCGGTTGAAATTCTCCGCCTCGATCGTCCCCGGCATCTGCGGCGCCGAGGGATCAAAGGCTGAGCCGAAATCGACCGCCGCGCCTGCGGCAGTTGACAGGAGGATGAGAAGACTCAGGAGAAGGCGCAAAATCTGATCGGACCTCCGAAGAGAGAATCGAGACGATGAGGGAATTCACCCCCGGCCTCAGGACGGCGCACCCCGGCAGGCTCAGGTACTGAGACCCGAAAACGAGCCGATTCCTGAAGCTAACACAGACCCACTTCCCCCGCCATCAGCATCTGATGAAGAGGCCATTGCGCTGCGTACAGGGTCGCTGAACCCAGGAGGAAACGGATGCCTCGAAAGAAGCTCTACCCCAGAGCAGGGGCCGGAACACCGGGCATCCGGATTTCACCGGACCAGGAACTGCGAGATTCACCCCATGTCAGGATCGGCGCAGGAGTGCCGGCCGGAGTAGGAACAGCAGACCGGTGCAGGAGCCAGAGCAGGAAGGCCCTGGCCGGAGCAGGGGCCAGAGCGGAAACCAAATCCGGAGCCGGAGCCGCAATCCGGAGCGGGAGCAGGAGCCGAAGACCGGAGCCGGGGTGGTCGTGGTTCCTTGGGCGGGATACGGGAGGGATGATCGCGGTCTCTGTTTTTGAAGCAGGAGCAGAGAGGCCGTGGCCGAACCCGATGCGGTCGTGGGATGTTCCGACCACTTCGAGTGTGACTCTGCCGGCTCAGCCTCGCTTATCGGGCATCGGGCGTCAGACTCGGCTCCGGAATCGGCTCCGGTTGGCTGTTCCGGTTGGCGGCTCCTGCT
>JANTFG010000137.1 GCA_024763555.1 Thermoanaerobaculales bacterium | reverse complement strand
CCCTGGCCCTGATCCGGGGGCGCTCTTTCGTCACTCCCGAAGATGTCAAAGAACTGGCGCCCGCGGTTTTCCGCCACCGTCTCGTGCTGACCTACGAGGCCGAGGCCGAAGGTGTGGATGCCGAGAACATCATCGAACGGCTCCTCCTGGCCGTCGAGGTACCATGATGTTTTTCAAGAGTTTTTCGCACCCGGAGCGGCTTGGATGAAAGCTCTGGGAGAGCGCCTTACTCACTGGCTGGGCAGACCCCTTCCGGCGGACCCGGTCAAGCAGGCCGGGCCTGAGCTGCGGGCCCAGGTCCGTGCGCTGGAAATCCGTGCGCGGAGGGCGATCGATACGGGAATCTCCGGTCGCTTTCAGAGCGCCTTCAAGGGCCGGGGTCTCGAGTTCGAAGAAGTTCGCGAATACCGTCGCGGCGATGATGTGCGGACAATTGCATGGAACGTGACGGCGCGGACGGGAAGTCTGCATGTCAAACGCTATCGCGAAGAGCGGGACCTGACGGTCCTGCTGCTGGTCGATCTCTCGGCCTCGACGCGATTCGGCTCCGGCGTCATGACGGTGCATGATTTGATTTCGGAATGTGCCAGTCTATTCGCCCTCTCCGCTTCCCGGGAAGACCGCATCGGCGCCATCCTCTTTGACGAGGAGATCCGAAAGATCATCCCTCCTCGATCCGGCTGGCGGCACGGTCTGCGGGTCGTTCGGGAGGTGCTGGGAGCGGCTCCTGCGGGCCGGGGAACGGCGATGGAGAGTGCCGTCCTGGCGGCCGGGCGTCTTCTCCACCATCGAGGTGTCGTCTTTGTCCTCACCGATCGAAGTTCCATTCTGCCGAAAAAGAAACTGACGGCTCTGGCCTCCCGACACGAGGTTGTCATCGTCCGAGTCGGCGACAGCCTGCTGGAAAAAGGCGCCGGCATCCCGATTCCCGCCTTAGATGCGGAGTCGGGACGTTCCTGGACCGTTGACCCACGGATGCGTTTCAGCTCCCGGCGCGAAGCCTATCCGGGCGTGGACCTCGTTGATCTGGACACCTCGGAAGATTATCTGCCGGCCGTACGTGCCCTGCTCGAAGGGCGGGAGCGACGTCGTGTTCGCTGAGTTTTTCAGCCGCCGCATCTTATGCCTGCTCCTCTTCGCACTTCTCGGTGCGGGCGGGGTCTTCGCCGAGCGTCCGGAGATCCAGGTCCAGGCGCCCTCGACGCCTCTTTCGGTCGGAGATCCGCTCAAGGTACAGGTCCGGGCATCCGGTGGTGAAGACGGACTCTGGGGAGAGCTGAAGGTGGATGTTCCCGAAGACGGCGACTGGGCGCTGCTCAAAGGTCCAACGGCCGTTGCGGGATCGAGTTCCCCGGCCTGGGAGCTGAATTTCGCCCCGCTGAAAGTCGGCAAGCTCGATCTCCCCCCGCTCAGCATTCGATGGCGGAAGGGAGAGGCGCAGCCTCTGGAAATCACACCCGCCGAGACCCCCGAAATTACGGTCGCCTCGGTGATTCCCCCGGGGGATCAGAAAGGCCCCGCAGCCCTGAAGGATCCCATTGGCGTTCAGGGTTTTCCCTGGGAGTGGGTGGTTCCGATCGCCGTCCTTCTCCTGCTGATTCTCGGCCTCGTTCTTCTGCTGCGCTCGCTGCGGCGCCGGAAGAAGCTCCTCGGCGAGGGCGCTCCCGCCCTCCCGCCATGGGAGGAATTTCGCCGGGCGATGCGGGAGGTCGAGGGCCGGATCGGAAAGGATCCGGCGGATGCCGTCTGCGACAGGATGGCCTTCATTCTCCGCAAATATCTCGAGCGTCGCAGTGATCGTCCGGCTGCCGAGATGACCTCTTCGGAGCTTCGATTCCTGGCCAGAGAACTCCAGTGGCCCTCCGAGGCACAGATCGATCTGCAGAAAACTCTGCTGATCTTTGATTTCGTCCGATTTGCGCGCAAGGCTGTCAGTGAAGCGGAACTGCGGGAAGCGGGCGAGAAGGCCCGGGGCATCGCGCGCCGGTTGGAAGATCATTATCTCCCGGCCGAAGTGGAGGACGCAGCATGATGCGCCTGGCCCATCCCGCGGCGCTGAGCCTGGGGGTCATCGCCCTCCTGCTCCTTCTGATCTGGCTCCTGCGTCGGCGCTGGCAACGCTATCCCTTCCCTCAGCCCGGTGGTTCCGCTTCCAGAAGGATCCTTCAGCCGGGAATGGTCACGGTCATGGCGGGAATTCTCGCAGCCACCGCCCTCATCCCCCTGGCGCTGGCCCTGGCCCGTCCGCAGGAGGTTCTCTCGCGCAGCATCGAGCACGCCCAGGGGGTGGATATGGCGGTGGTGCTCGATGTCTCCGGCTCCATGGCGGCCCTTGATTTTCAGCCCACTGACCGCCTTGAGGTGGCGAAAAAGACCATAAGCCATTTTCTCGATCAGCGCCCGCACGACCGGATCGCCCTGGTCGTTTTTGCCGGGGCGGCCGTCACCCTCTGTCCCCTGACCCTGGATCATGATGTCGCGGCGCAACTGCTGGACAGTGTGCGAATCGGCGCCTTACCCGACGGGACGGCGATCGGGATGGGTCTGGGCACGGCGGTCAATCGTCTCCGGAAATCACAGGCGAAATCGAAGGTCATCATCCTGGTGACAGACGGGGCCAACAACGCCGGCCAGCTGGATCCGATGACGGCGACCGGATTGGCGGCTGAGGAGGGAATCACGGTCCACACCATTCTCGTCGGCAAGGGCGGCAAGGTCCCGATGCCGGTCCACTACCGCGATCCGATGACGGGCCGCGAAATGGTCCAGACACGACTGGTCGAGGTTGAGACCAACCCGGAGTTGCTGGCGGAAATCTCCCGGAAGACCGGTGGTCTCTCCTTCCGGGCCAGGGATCCAAAGGCTCTGGAGGAGGTCTTCACCAGGATCGACAGCCTGGAAAAAACCGAATTCAAGTCAACCCGCCTGGTCAAGTACCGGGAGAAATTCGAAGTTTCGGCCCTCGTCTCGCTTCTGATTCTCCTGGCAGCTCTCTGCCTTGAGGTCTTCTTTGGAGGGACGCCATGGTGAGCTTTGCAGAAGGCGCCCGCCTGATCTACCTGCTCGTACCCGCCTTCCTGGTTGTGGGCGCGGTCATCCGGCATCGTCGCCGGCTGCGGCAGCAGCGGGATCTCGCCTCTCCGGCCGTCTGGCAGCGTCTGATGGGTGGGACTCCCTCGACCGGACTGTGGCGGATGCTCCTGTGGTGCGGCGCGATGGCTCTCATGATCCTGGCGCTGGCGCGACCCCAGTGGGGAGAGAAGCAGCGTGAAGTTTCAGTCCAGACCCGCGACCTGGTTTTCGCCCTGGATCTCTCCAAGTCGATGCAGTGCCCGGATGTTCAACCCGACCGCCTGCAGCGGGCCCTCTCGGTGATCCGGCACAGCCTGCCGGGCCTGGACGGCAATCGCGTGGGCGTCGTCATTTTTGCCGGAGGCGCCTATCCCCTGGTGCCCCTGACCACGGATCTCGAGGCCGTCGCATCCTTCCTCGACGGCGTGGAGCCTGAAATGGTTTCGGAACCCGGCTCCAACCTGCAGGCCGCGGCCGACGCCGCCGTCAAACTCCTCCCTCCTGAAGGCGAGGGGCGTGTTCTCGTGCTCTTCAGCGACGGTGAAAACCTCCAGGGAGATCTCGAGGCGGCCCGCAAGAGTCTCAAGGAGGCCGGAGTTTCCTTCATCGGCGTCATGGTAGGCACTCAAGAAGGCGGTCCGATCCCGGAAAGAGACGCGAATGGGGCCGTTCACTACAAGAGAGACCGTGATGGCGGAACGGTTGTCACCCATGCAGATCCCTCGACCCTGAAGGAGATGGCGAAAGCCCTCAATGGAGCCTTGATCGACGCGAACAGGGGTGAGACCGAAAAACAACTGGTAGCCGCAGTCGCTCAATTGCGAACACGCGAGCTGGAGACGAAGCGGAAGCCTGAGAAAATCGAGCGTTTTCCGGTCTTTCTCGGGGCGGCAGCCTTTCTTCTCATCTTTTCCTTTCTCCTTTCCCCCTGGAGGCGGGGAGTCCTTGCGGCCTGTCTGGGTCTTCTGCTTCTGACGCCGACACTTGAAGCGCAGCAGCAGGGGTCCCCGGTCGGCGGGATGACGATGCCGGGTGTACAGCAGCCCGCGGGGCCCCCTCCCTCCCAGGCTCAGCTTCCACCAGGGGCTGCCGGACAGCCTCCGAAACAGGAGCCGCCCCCGCCGGAGCCGAAGGTCTCCTGGTGGCAGCGCCTGATCCCCGGCGGTGTCCGGCGTCTGGCCCGCAGCGGTCTTTCCTCCTGGAAAAAAGGAGACCGGAAGAAGGCCACGGAGAAATTCGGCGCTGCTACCATCCTGGACCCCGGGAATCCTCAGCGTCTCTTTGATTACGGAACCGCCCTGGCGGCCGGCGGGCATCCACAGGCCGCCGTGCCACTACTCGAAAAGGCCGGAAAGCTGCCCGGCGCCGAGTACAACGCCGGAACAGCGGCCCTTCAGGCGAAGAAGGCCGATGTGGCGCTGCGTCATCTCAGGAAGGCCCTGCTGCAGAACCCGCAGGATCCTGATGCCAAGCGGAACTACGAACTGGCCCTGCGCCTGCTCGAGCAGCAGAAACAACAACAGAAACAGCAGAAAGACGACAAGAGTCAGAAGAAGGATCAGAAGGACAAGAAGAAAGAAGAAAAGCAGAAGCAGGAGGAGCAGAAGAAGAAGGAAGAACAGAAGAAGAAGGAGCAACAGCAGAAACAGCAGGGGGTTCCCACGCCGACCCCGGCGCCGGGCGCCAAGGCTCAGCGCCAGCCCTCGCCGACACCGGATCCAAAGGCCGGGCTCTATTCGGCCCTCCAGCAGTCGGAGTCCGATGCCAGGAAAGCGATGCGGACACCCGTTCCGGCAAAGGGCCATGTGGAGAAAGACTGGTGAGGCGCATCGGCTTCTGTCTCATGCTCCTGCTCGCGGCGGCTCTGCCGATCCAGGCGGCGCGACCCTCGCTGGAGGTGAGTCTGAATCCGGAGAAACTCGGGATCGATGATGTCGCGCGCCTCAGTCTCCGGATCGTCAACGCCGGAGGCGGGAGCCCGCAGACATCCCTTGGACAGCTCAGCAACTTCGAGGTCGTTCAGGGTCCGTCCCGTGAGTCCCAGTTTTCGCTCATCAACGGCCGGGCCACTTCTGCGCTCAAGCTGACCTGGATTCTGAAGCCGATCGCGACGGGAAAGGCCGCGGTGGGACCAATCACCGTCAAGGTTTCCGGCGAGACCCTTTCTGCAGGCGCCGTTGTGGCGAATATTGTCCCGGGTTCGCTGGCATCCTCCCATCGGAGCCGGAGGATCAACCCCTTCGGAGTCAACGATCCCTTCGAGGAGTTTTTCGGCCGCTCCCGTTCTCCCCAGAGAAGTCTCAAGGTCGCGTTGCGCCAGATCCTCAGTATCGAGAAGGCCGTTGAGGGCCAGAGCCTGATCGCGACCGTGGTTCTGGACTCCAACGGAGGGAGCATCAACGGTTTCGAGTGGGTCGATCCACCGGAGTACCCCGGCTTCTGGGTCCAGCGGATCAAGCAGCCCGACCAGGTCCAGCCGAAGACCGTCGAGATCGATGGAGAAGCCTTCTATCGATTTGTCCTCGCCCGTTCGGTTCTGATCCCGCTCAAGGCCGGTCAGCTTGAGATTCCGGCGGTCTCGGCAAAAATCGGATTCCGTTCGATGAGTTTCTTTTCGCCTTCGAGTGTCGTCGAGCGATCCACCGGCCTGCGCCATTTCAGGGTGGCTGCACGGCCGACTCCTCCCAGAGGCTTCGCCGGGGGCGTCGGGCAGCTGAAGTACAAAATCAGCCTCAAGCCGCAGCACCTCAAGCTGGGTGAGTCTGCGAGTATCGAGATTGCCGTCAGCGGGCGTGGAAATCTCCCGCTGATTCAGGCGCCGGCTGTCTGGCCCGAGTGTCAGAGCTGTAAGATCTATCCTCCCGAAGAGGAGAGTTCCGTCAAGGTGGACGACTCCGGCATCCACGGATCCCGGAAGTGGAGAGCGACAATTCTCCCACGTGAGGTTGGGGCGATCGAGCTTCCCGCGATTCCGGTGGCCATTTTTGATCCCTCAAGCGGGACATACACACAGCAGAGACTTGGTCCTCTGCACCTCGAGGTCGAAGGCGCCGAGCCGACACCAACTCCGACGCCACAGGCCGCAGCCCCGGCCTCGGCCTCGGAAAGGCCCTCGGCTCCAATGGCGGGAAACCAGGAAGCCGGCAGCCGGAACCTTCCAACCTGGGTCCTGATGGCCGGCGCCCTCCTCCTGGGGCTCCTGGGCGGCGGAGGTGTCGCCTGGTGGTTGACCCGATCGTCCGCCGGAAAGCTACCCCCGCGGCATCGGGGACAGAGTCCGGCAGAGCGCGCCCGCCAGCTTCAGGCTGCGCTGGAAGCCTGGTGGCTCGAGCTGCCTGAGAGCCGGAAAGGCGAGGCGGCCGAGGCCGAGATGACTGATGTCCGGAAGGCCCTGGAGGCGATCCGCTTTGCTCCCGGCCGGGCCGACCACACGGACACGATCGCGGACCTTGAGAAGCGGCTCAAGAGGTTGCTGCGATGAGTGTACACCGGGATTTTGAGGCTAAACACCAGGGCTAGGCCCGATGAAGCACCGGGTCCGGGAATACTGCGTCGTTTTCCCTTACCAAGAAGGCATCAGGAAGGTCGCAAAGCACAGGTCTCACAGGGGGGATCCCCCGCAATAACTCCATCCGGGGCGATTCGGGCGACGAAACCGAGGAATGAAAACCCGGAATCGGAGAAATGATCGAAGCCTCCGAAGAAATCTCACCTCACCGAGCCTCTTCGCCCCGAGGCCCGGGAGCAGGTCAGAAGACCTCGGCCTTGATCGATTTCTTTGACGGTACTACTCGGCAGACTGGACGTCGAACGTGAGAGAAGCCGTGGGGGAGGAGGCTACTCGGTGGGTTCGGGCCCGATAAGAGTGGCGAGGGTCGTTAAGAGTGTCCGGCGGTCGGGACCCTGAAGGGCTCCCAGCTTCTTAAGGACAAGAGAACCTTCGATGCTGGTGAGGACGGGTTTGATGACCGAGGGTCGGAGAAGTCCCGCTTGCTCCCACTGAGTGATGGGGACTTCGAGAGCGGACGCTGCTCTTGTCTGCGTGGTGATAGCCATGATGACGAGGTCGACGCTCTCCCGATGAAGGGCGTCTGAGCTGACCACAACTGCCGGACGCTTCTTGGAGGCGGTCTGATCGGTGAATGGGAAGGGAACGAGAACGATGTTGCCGAAAGAAAAATTCGTCATAGTTGATCGTAAATTGCGTCCTCAGGGTTATCCCACACCCGATGGAATGCTGCTTCGGCACCTCTTGCAGCCGCTTGAACAATCTGAGTGTGCTGCTCCCGCCAGCTGAGAGAATCTACAAAATCCTCCACTTCAACGAGCTTTTCTGTAGGTAACTTTCGTATTTTGTCGAGAAGCTCGTCACGAAAACCCGACTCAGGCATGATGTACTCCTTGAGGAATCTTAGGTTTCAGCATTCGTTCAAACCACTCCCAACCGCAATGATATCACCTATTCCAATGGGGTTTGTCTGCGCCGGTAGGGTTACAATGCCCACATGAGAAGGCAGGCAGCGAAAGTGAGAAGACCCCGGGCTCACCTGGTCGCCCTCTTGAGCCTTCTCGTCTTCGCTGCTCTTCCCGCCCAGGCGATCCGTACCCTTCCGAGCCTCGGGGATAGCCTCAGGAGCCAGGCGCCGCTTGGGCTTTCGAGGCACTCCGAGACGGCATCGAGAACGTCTGAGAAGGTCTTCGCGCTCTTTGACGTGGAGGATCTCTCTCTTTTCGTGGCCCCGGCAAGCTTCGACGGCCGGATCCCCGGAGGCCAGACCAGCCTCTTCCAGGGGGCGAGGACAGATCCGGTCAACGGCTTGGCCTACCACCGGAACCGGTGGTATGACCCGAGGACCGCGAGCTGGCTGTCGGAGGATCCCGCGGGAGCGGTGGATTCGCCCAATTTGTATGCGTTTGTTGGGTGGGGTCCTCAGGTGGGTCGGGTTCCTTTGGGGCTCAACGATGTCTGTGCGTGGTTCGAAGTGAATGGCGGTCCGACCCCGCCCGAATGCCAGCCCCAACAACCATTGTTCCAGTTTGTGGATTCTCCAGGCTCAGGGGGTTTACGGGACTTGCCTGTTGCAGGTGCGGGTGGAATGAACACTGTTGTTGCTGATATCAACGCGAGTGTCGCGGTCGAACGACAGAGAGGAATCCGTGCCGATGGTTCGACAGTAGTCACCATGGGGCCGACTAGCAGCAGGGCCACCAACGATGAGGTTGCGGTGCACGACATCGCGCCCGCTAAGCCTGAATACTACCACTCATATACGGTTGAGGAGATTGACAATGTTATCCATGGGTGGGGCGTTGGGTATCAGAAGGAGCTTGCTGATGTCCCGATAGCAATTGGACCGATGGTTCAGAATGGGCCTCAATCGGACTTGGAAGGGTACGCGTTTGCACCTTCCAATGAATATGAGGCACAGGGCTTGGCCATCGCCGATCTTGCGATGGCTGCGGATGCGGTTCGAGCAAGAAGCCTTGCAAGAGCCCGAGCTATTGAACAAGGTGCAACGACCGGTACCAAGGCTCCGATGAAGTCAGGGGCAAGGCCGAACTCCACGTATATCCAGGAAATATCGGATGGGCACATCAGGACCATCGCCAAGTACAGTTCCGATGGGAAGTTGGTGTCGCATACAGATTACATCCAGGACTCCACCCACGTGGTGGATTTCGATGGCGTGAAATACGACCTGCAGCAGAATGTTCATGAACATGCGCTTCGAACCGTGCCGCGGCCAGATGGCAAAGGAACAATACAACATTGGCAAGTGAGGATCGTTGATCCAGAAGGAAATCCGACAACGGGGTGGGTGTATGACGGAAAACGAAAATAGAAACGTGCGAGCGATAGCTGAAGCTCTTGCTAGTCTTAAGTCGTATAGGGGGGATACCTCTGAGAGATGTTGTCTGATGAATGATACTCCGACGGAAGCATACCTGTTGGCGACCGCAGATGGGTTTGTAGGGTTGGCGGAGGCATTGCTGAGGTTTGTGGTCGAGGCTAGGGACCCTGGCGAACTTGGGAGCTGTGATGACGTGCGGTCTGCCATGATGGCTGATATTGCAGTCGCCGTCTCGAACGATATCAAATACTGTTTTGACGATCTTGGTGATGTCTACCCAACCGCAACCTGCAAGTGTGAGTGTCGTAGTGATGTCGAGAATATCAGGGACGCACTCGCGGATTGACCGCTATGAGTGCCAGGTGTCCCCCGCAAAAACTCCATCCGGGGCGATTCGGCCGATAAAGTCGACGAATAAAGACTCGGGATCCCCAAAATGATCGGTTCTGCCTCCGAAGAAATCTCACCTCACCGAGCCTCTTCGCCCCGAGGAACGGCATCAGGCCGGAACTCCAGCACTCAGCCGGTCTCAGCTGTCTTTTCTTCCGTCGCTGCTTTGTGTTTGGATGGGGCGCGCTGGATGCAGACCACTCAGCGGTTGGAGAAATATAGGAAAGCCCTCCGGGCTTACTGTCTTTCGGCCGGCACGGGGCCGGCCACCTTTCTTTATTGCTGCTTGACTCGCACCAGGAGCTACCGGGTTACAA
>JANTFG010000136.1 GCA_024763555.1 Thermoanaerobaculales bacterium | reverse complement strand
CTGCCCTATCAGGAGGCGGGCGCCTCCGCCGTCGAAGAACTGGGAATCCTCCTCGCGGGTGCTGCAGAAATCCTCCGCGGACTCGAGTCTTCGGGCATCAGTCCCGAAGAGGGTCTGAGATCCCTCCTGTTCCGCCTTGCGATCGGGCGGGACTTCTTCACGGGCATTGCCAAACTCCGGGCACTTCGCGCCCTGTCATCCCTCTTTGAGCGCCACTGCGGGCTTTCAGAGTGCACGCCGCCCCCGATTCACGCCGTGACCTCATTCCGATCCTTGAGCCAACGCGACCCCTGGGTCAACCTGCTCAGGCAAACCGTCGAGAGCTTCGCCGCAGTCGCGGGCGGGGCGGAGATCCTGACAACACGCGCCTTCGACGCCCTTCAGGGGGAAGTGGGAGAACTCGGTCGAAGAATGGCCCTCAACACCCAGACCATCCTGCGTGAGGAATGCCACCTCGACCGGATCACCGACCCGGCCGGTGGTTCCTGGTATGTCGAGGATCTGAGCCGTCAACTTGCCGAGGGCGGATGGGAATTTTTCCGCTCCATCGAGGCGGAAGGAGGCCTCCTCCGCTCTCTGAAAGATGGGCTGATCCAGGAGAGACTCGGAAACAAGGCCGCCTGGATCAGGAAGCAGATTGCACACCGAAAGATGCCCGTCACGGGAGTCTCGACCTGGGCAAAGATCGGGGAAGAAATTCCGTCGCAGAGAAAGGTCGTCACAGCTCCGGCCTCGCACCCGGTGGATTTCGATCTCTGCAAATTGTCTGACGAGGGCGTGATCGAAGAGGCTCTGGAGGCTGCAGAGCAGGACTTCGACCGGCTCGGATGGAACCAAGAGGGGTCTGAAAAGATCAGTGCCCTCGAGCTCTTCCGGGAGGCCGAGGAGTTTGAGGCTCTCCAGGATCGCGCCGCGAAACTCGCCCAGCTCGGTCGCGACACCAGCTTCCTTCTACTGAAGCTCGGCCCGAACTCCGAGACGACCGCGCGGGAGAGCTTCATCGCCAATTTCTTCGCCGCCGGAGGCATGAGCAGTCGGAGCCTCGGCGGCTTTGAGACGGTAGACGAGTGCATGGAAGCGCTCAAGGGAGTTCAGAAACCCAATATCTGCATCGTCGGAGCGGACTCCCGCTACCCTGAGATCCTTCCCGACCTCCTGCCGGCTCTCAAGAAGGCCGGAGCACGGAGGATCTACATGGCGGGCCGGCCGGGAGATGCCGAAGAAAAATGGCGCTCGGCCGGTATCGAGGCCTTCATCCATGTCGGGATGGACGTCCTCGCCTTCCTCGGGGAAGTCCTCGATACGATGGAGGTGGAATCATGAGCCGCATTCCCGACTTCTCATCGATCCCCTTCGAAATGCCTGAGGGAACCACCCCTTCCGATCTCTCCGGGAACAGGAGCACCCTGCAGACTCCGGAGAAGATCGAGATCTATCCGGTCTATACCCGCGAAGACCTCGACGGGGTCGGACAGCTCCCCTATCTTCCCGGAATTCCGCCGTTCCATCGGGGACCCTACCCGACGATGTACGCCTCGAGGCCTTGGACGATCCGCCAGTACGCCGGCTTCTCCACCGCCGAGGAAAGCAACGCTTTCTATCGAAGGAATCTGGCGGCCGGCCAGAAAGGACTTTCCATCGCCTTCGATCTGCCGACCCATCGGGGCTACGACTCCGACCACCCCCGTGTCCGCGGCGACGTGGGCATGGCGGGCGTCGCCATCGACTCCATACTCGATATGAGGATTCTCTTCGAGAGTATTCCCCTGGACAAGGTCTCCGTGTCGATGACGATGAACGGGGCGGTCCTTCCCGTCATGGCCCTCTACATCCTTGCCGCGGAGGAACAAAGCGTCCGGCCCGAAGCGCTTGCCGGGACCATTCAGAACGACATTCTCAAGGAGTTCATGGTCCGCAACACCTATATCTATCCCCCGGCGCCATCGATGCGAATCATCGGGGACATCTTCCGTTTCACCGCCGAGAAGATGCCACGTTTTAACTCAATTTCGATCTCCGGCTACCACATGCAGGAGGCCGGGGCCACCCTCGACCTCGAGATGGGTTATACCCTGGCCGATGGAATCGAATATCTGCGAACCGGGATCGATGCCGGCCTGGAGATCGACCGTTTCGCTCCCCGACTCTCCTTCTTCTGGGCTATCGGCATGAATCCCTTCATGGAGATCGCCAAGATGCGGGCCGCCCGCATGATCTGGGCCCGGATCGTCTCGGATTTCGGCGCCCGGCTCCCCAAGAGCATGGCCCTGCGAACCCACAGCCAGACCTCCGGATGGTCGCTGACGGCCCAGGATCCCTTCAACAACGTCATCCGCACCTGTATCGAGGCCATGGCGGCTGCAATGGGACATACCCAGAGCCTGCACACCAACTCCCTCGACGAGGCACTCGCCCTGCCGACCGAGTTTTCCGCCAGGATCGCTCGAAACACCCAGATTCAGCTTCAGGAGGAGAGCGGCATCTGCCGGGTCGCCGACCCCTGGGGTGGATCCTATGCGATCGAGAAGCTGAGCTGGGACATTGCGCAGCGGGCCTGGTCGCATATTGTCGAGATCGAAGAAATCGGCGGCATGGCGCGAGCTCTGGAGAAGGGTCTGCCGAAGATGCGGATCGAAGAGGCCGCCGCCCGTGCCCAGGCACGGATCGATTCAGGTCGCCAGAGCATCGTCGGTCTCAACCGCTTCCCGCTGAAGGAAGAGCAGAAGCTCGAGGTCCTCAAGGTTGACAACTCATCCGTCGCGGCGGCCCAGCTCGATCGTCTCCGCCTCCTCCGCGAGTCAAGGAATGAGGAGATCCTGAAAGAAAAACTGGACGCCCTGACCCGATGCGCTGAAAACGGAGAAGGAAATCTGCTGGAACTCAGCCTTCAGGCGGCCCGCGCCAGGGCCACGGTGGGAGAAATTTCCGATGCACTGGAGAAGGTCTTCGGAAGACATCGGGCTGAAGTACGCGCCATCAGCGGCGTCTACGGCCGAGAAGCTGGAGAGGATATGAAGAGCCTGAGAAGAGCCCGGGAACTGACAGATGAAATCGAGCGTATCGAAGGTCGCAGACCGAGAATCCTCGTGGCGAAGATGGGCCAGGACGGGCATGATCGCGGCCAGAAGGTCATTTCCAGCGCCTTCGCCGACCTGGGATTCGACGTGGATGTCGGGCCGATGTTCACAACGCCGGAGGAGACCGCCCGCCAGGCCGTGGAAAACGATGTCCACATCATCGGCGTCTCTTCTCTGGCGGCAGGTCACCTGACGCTGGTCCCGCAGCTTGTCGAGGCCCTGGAGAAACTCGGGCGTCCGGACATTCTGATCGTCGTCGGCGGCGTTATCCCGCCGGATGACTATCCCGCCCTTTATCATGCCGGTGCAGTCCAGGTCTTCGGGCCGGGAACCAATATCCCCGAGGCCGCCATCATGCTGCTGGAGGAACTCAGGCGTCGACTGGCATCGACTTGACGAAGAGGGCGCAGATCGAAAGATTATCGCATTTCGGCGGCTTCAGCCAACGACCCTCGGCGCCGTCCCGGTAGGCCTCGACATAGCACCCGTCACGAATGCGCTGTCGGTTGAGTCCCTCGTGAACGAGAGGATATGCTTTGCGTTGATGGCCTTCGGGAAGCATCTTTCGCTGTGCAAGGAGCCTGCCCGAAACGAATTTCATGCGACGCTCGCTCTGCAGAAGCAGATCCCCGAATGCCGTACCCAGTTGCCTGCCGCGCATCATCCCGAGCAACTCCGAGGGCGTAAAAATATCGTCAACCCCGTCAGAGTACAGACAGACCAGATCACCCTCCTCAAGGGCGATCGGAACTTCCTGACTCCGGTAGCGCTTGAGGGCAAGCTCGGTCCCGTTGATCGAATTTCGAACCAGATTCCGGTGCAGGCTGTAGGCCATCAAATCCGTGAGATTGACTGATGAATGCTCGAGATCCGGCTCGGCAATGACAGACTCGCCAGTACTTTGGAAGCGAATCGAACCATCCGGTGAGGCCACAAAGAGCTTACAGTCACCCACCTGTCGGACATCAAGCATCCGCCGATTCCCGGCCTCCGGACGAATGATCCCTCCGATAAAACACGCATCCGGCGCCGCAGGACCCGGTCGAGCCAGGGCGATTCTCCTCCGGGTTCTGCGGGCAGCAATTTCAAAGGGATCCGGAACGGATAATTCACTCAGAACCCGGATTGTCTCGGCGATCTCCCTGAGGAGGCCCGGTGGAATGGTATCCAGTTCCAGGCTCTCAGTGTTGACGGCATCAAGGGCCTGTCGAATCCTCTCACGGATCTCAGCCTTCTTATCCTCCGCTGCAAGCGAGACAGCCTTCCAGCGGGAGACCGTACGCTGCGCCATTCCCCTGTCCGACAAAGCCCAGAGGGTGCTCTCGATCTTTTCCTCAACAAAGCGCGCACATTCAGCCTGGACTTCCGGATTACCGGGCTGGGTTGCCAGTATCAGCTCCTCAGCGAGGATCTGAGCCGCAATATCTCCCCCTTCCCGGCCTCCCATGCCATCGATGACAAAAAGAGCCGTAATCGGACCCGCCGGGCTTTCGACCTCCACAAGCGCCACGCGGTCCTCGTTCAGCGACTTATATCCATAGCCCGCATGCGTCGTGGCAACAAGGTGATCCCCCCAGCCAAGGCGATACTCACGTATCGGCGCCTGCGAAAGAGGCCCGGTGATGCCGGCGCCGAGAATGACACCTCCCGGCGGTAGCCTCTCCAGTCCCGAAGCACTTTTCCGGCTATCCTCTTGACCTTCCATGCTCGCCTCACCTTCCGGCCTTTTCCGCAGGGTCCTACAGAAAATGGCTGATGATCATCCCGATAACGAGGATGAGAACTCCAAGACCAATGGCCGCCATAAAGAGTTCCCCTGAAGTGTAATACTCTTCCCGACGGGATTTCCCGCTCGGACCCGAGGAGGATTTCTTCCGCTTCTTCTTCCGTGGCTTTCTGCTCATACCTCAGTGTAACCTAAAATCATCACTACTCCGAGGTCGAACCGGGCACAAGGGCAGGTTTTCCTTCCGACAGCTCCGGCCTCGATCCCCTGCCAGGCTTCGCGACACCTTCCTGAATTCGAGCCGGAGCGTCCTCATCGTCCCTCCTCAATAACTGGCATAGGCTTTGCAGTACACTGGAGTGAAAGGAGGTCGCCATGACCAGAAAGCTCATCACCGCAGCCATCATTTCCCTGGGACTGATCGGGAATGTGGCATCTGCCGAGGACGACCCGACCTCGTTGAGCTACATCTCCTATCTCGAACGCTATGCTTCCGTCCAGCCCGCCGACGGCCAGGACTCCCTGGAGGCGGCGATCAACATGCCCCTGGTCACCGGCGATCGCGTCGACCTCGCCCGGGATGCACGCATGGAAATCGTCCTGGCGGACGGAAATACCGTCTGGCTCAACGAGTACAGCACCCTTTCCCTGGACTCCGTCGCCCTCAGCCGCGATATTCGTTCTGATCGCACGGTACTCTACCTCGCTGATGGGAATATGATCATCGAGCTTCCGGAAGGCATTCCCCAGAAACATCGCGTACGGGTTGACTCGAGCCGGCATACGGTTTATCTGAGCGCCCCCGGGGTCTTCAGGATCGATGTTCTTCCCACGGGAAAACTCTGGCTTGAGGTCTGGGAAGGCCTTGCATCCGCAGCCACTCCCGCCGGAGAAGTCCTCCTTCGGGGGGGCAGTACTGCTGAAATCGGCGACGGCCCGATCAAGGCCGTCCAGGCCAGCATGACGGCTCGGGACAGTTTTTCCCGCTGGGTGCAGTCGATTCGCGGCCCACAGCCCAGCGCTACTGAGGCCATTCACGTCGATACCAGGTACGCCCGCCAGGCCTCTCAGTTGAATTCCTACGGAAGCTGGGTCTATATCGATGATATCGACTCCTGGGGCTGGCAGCCGGTTGTTTCGGCCGGATGGAGCCCCTACACCTCCGGTCGCTGGTACTGGACCCCGACCGGCTGGTCCTGGCTTTCCTATGAACCCTGGGGCTGGCTCCCCTACCACTACGGGACCTGGAGCTACTTTGACAGCTGTGGCTGGGTCTGGAACTGGGGTGCGACCTGGAGCCCGGCATGGGTCTACTGGAGTTCATGGCCCGGCTATGTCGGCTGGTGTCCCATTGGCGCCTATTCCTCCTGGTGGGTCGGATTCGACTGGGGATGGGGCGGATTCTACTGGAGTGGTGGAAGCTATCATGGGGGACATCATGGTTACGGAGGAGCTGGATACACCGGATATCGGAGCGGCCGAGGCCCATATACCGGTCGCCCGGGCGGTCTCAACGGAGTCGGCGTGACCCGGAGGGGAGCCACCTCAGCCTCACGTCTCGTTCTGAATATGGAGGGTCGGACCTCCGCCTCGGCCCTTCGTGGTCGTGGCTGGTCCGCCGTACCCACAGGCGATTTTTCCAGTCGGAACCTCAGCAGATCAGTTCGACCGGCCTCGGATTTTCTCCGGGCGGGACGAACAGACAAGGTTGATGCAATCATCAGCGCCAAACCTCTCGTCACCGAGTCTCCCCGGCGCGTCCGTCCAGCCGAGAGTCTCAGAACCAGCTTTGAGCAGGTCGGCGCCCGCAGCAGCCGGGATCTCAGTCGGATCGTCGCCCGCGATGCATCACTGAGCCGAGAGGAAGCCATGAATCTGGTACAACCGGCGCCGGCGCGGGAAGTTGTCTCCGTTTCCCCGAGGAGAAGTGCGGCTGCCCAAATCAGGGCTTCCACCGAGACCTCAGCCCGACAGTCATCGGGCCCGGCCCGGGAAAGCCATGTCAGAAGCACCGCGCCTTCCTCGACTGAACGAAGCTCAAGGGAAGCACTTCCGAACGCCTACCGCTCAAGCATCTCCAGGACCTCTTCCGGGCGCTCAAGCGCCTCGGTCCCTCAGGCCTCGGATTCTCAGACCTCTACGGGACGGAGATCCTCTCAGGGTGTGGTGAGAAGCGGTTCCGGTGCTTCCAACCGGGATTCAAGCGCACGAGGCTCGAGTAGCTCAGTTCCCTCGAATTCTCTACGCAGCAGGGCCCTGCCCTCGGGCTCCAGCCCTTCGGACCGGCCTTCATCCTCGGGCGCCGTGTCGAGCAGCCGATCCCGTTCGACAATCAGCTCCTCCCCGAGGGGAAGTTCCAGCAGCATTACTTCCCCGGGGAGGAGTCGCTCCCCCACGGTGATTCCCGGTTCCTCCTATTCCTCAAGAAGCTCGAGCCGTTCATATGGATCCTCGAGTTCGAGTACACACAGACCCAGCAGCTCCTCAAGCTCATACCGGTCGACCTCACCGGGCCGAAGCTACTCCAGTCGCAGCACATCTCCAACGGCCACGAGCCGGAGCTACTCAACAAGGTCGCGCAGCTCTTCGACCCCACGCTCCAGCTCAAGTTACGGCAGTTCCTCCTCAAGGAGCCGTTCTTCAGCTTCAACTCCTCGCTCCTCCTCGAGCAGCCGGTCTTCTACTTCCCGCAGCTCGTCCTCGAGCACCCGGTCTTCTACTTCCCGCAGTTCCTCCTCCAGCAGCCGGTCGTCAAGTTCCCGCAGTTCCTCCTCATCGGGCAGAACGCGTTCCCGCTGAGGAGTTCTGAACACGAGGTGAATCGAAGGGCCCCGGGACAAATGACCCGGGCCCTTTTCATTTTCCTCGCTTGTCGGCTCGGGGAAACCGCCTCGATCGGCTTTCCGGATCCAGAGAATCTGGGGTATCCTCTGCGCCGGGACTGATTCCGGGAGGGGGCCCTTGAGCGAAACCGACCAACGGATCCTGGACGAGACTCTGGTCCGTGAAAGCCTCGCGGGTAACCAGGAGGCTTTTGGTCGCCTTGTGATGCGATATCAGCGCCGACTGATCTCCTACCTCCAACAGATTCTCGGGTCATATGAGCAAGCCATGGAAATCTGCCAGGAGAGCTTCATCCGTGCGTGGTCGGCGCTTGATCGCTACAATCCCTCCTACCGTTTTTCGACCTGGCTTTTTCGGATCGGACACAATCTGGCCATCGACGCCCTGCGAAAACGCCGTCTGAAGACCACATCCATGCACAGTGAGACCCCCGATGGGTCTGAACGTGAACTCGATATGCCCGACCCCGGGAAGAATCCGCTGGAACTCATGGAGAACGCTGAGATGGCCTCGGAGCTCCGCAATGCGATTCATGCGCTGTCCGACGAATACCGGGAGTTGATTCTCCTCCGGCATTTTGCCTGTCTGAGTTATCAGGAGATGGCCGATTTCAAGAAGATGCCTCTCGGCACGATCAAGAACAAACTTTTTCGTGCTCATTCCGTATTACGATCGACGATGGCGATGCATCGATGATGTTGTCGCATGGAGGTGGATCGAAGATGGAGTGCCGAGATTTTGAGAACGCATACTGCGAGGCGGAGATGGACCTCGACCGACTCAAGCCCGAATCACGGGAACATCTTCGACACTGTGACAACTGCCGTCGGAAGACGGAAAGCGAGCGCCAGCTGCTCAAAACCCTGGAGATGCTGGCGGAGTCGGGTGCGGAAGAACACGAAAAATCGATTCTCTCCATCATCTCCGAAAGAAGTCGGCATCAGTCATACCTGGGCATTTTACCTGTCGCGACCTCGGCCCTGATTCTCGTCGGCGGCATTCTCAGCTGGGGAGGCCTCCCCGCAGGGCACATCATCGGAGAGCTTCCAGGCCAGGCTCTTCACTCCCTCACCGATCTCCTGAATATCATGAGATCCTCCCTGGAGGCGGGCGTCCGGGCTGCCGGCGCGGCATCGCGGATTCTCCCCGCTTTCTGGGAACTTTCAGCTGCAATCCTGAGCCTCGGAGGCCTCGTCCTGTCGGCAGCTATCTATCGACGCTGGAAACAGAGATGGACACCTCACTTTTAAACCACACCTCTCCCCACGACTCTGCCGCGAGGTCCAACTCACGATGATCTCGGGTGCTTTTTTCCTTCGCTCGTCCAAGGTTCCGTACGCGCGCTCGTGCTCGGCTTTCGAGGAGATGTCTTTTACAAAACCTATTGTTGGGGCCTTCATACTCAGGCTTGCAGCATTCTTCCTCCTCCTGCTGCTCTCGGCCGCTCTTCTTCCGGCCTCCACAACTGCGGTTGCCACGAATCTCAACATCAACAGGGAGGTTCGGGGAGATGTTCTCGTCCTCGGAGGGGAACTGCGTCTCGGCCCTTCGGCCCATATCCACGGAGATGCTATTGCCATTTTCGGGAGAGTCGTCCGGGACCCTGCCGCCCGAATCGACGGTCATGTTCTCCATCTTGAAAACCTCGCCTCTCTCGATCCCCGCTTCGAAAACAGGAGACACACCCGCTTTTCAATCTTCCTTCTGACGGCCGGCGTCTGGCTCATCGCCACCACGATCATCGGCCTTCTGCTTCGAAAAAGACTCGGTCGCGCCCTCTATCATCTCAGGGTCCTCAACTGGAGGATTCTCCCCTTTGCCCTCCTGACCCAGCTGACGCTGATGGGCGCCCTCATCGCAACCCTGGGCCTGGGTCCCCGTTTCGCAGCGACTGTGACCGGACTCGTACTGGCTCTTTCGATGCTGCTCAAAGCCCTCGGGCTCAGCCTGATGGGATGGTATGTCGGCACCTACATCCTGCCCCCATCCTCCCGAATGCCGGTCAACGCCAAAATTTTTGCCGGGGTCCTTCTCTTCAACCTGCTCCGACTTCTTCCCGGCATCGGGCCCTTTCTCTGGATCCTGCTTTCGGTCCTTGCTCCGGGTTACGGAATTCTG
>JANTFG010000135.1 GCA_024763555.1 Thermoanaerobaculales bacterium | reverse complement strand
AGAATCGCCTTCACATTCCGAAACACCATGTCAAAACCCTCCATCTCTGCTCTGATGATATCACATCAGCCCCTTTCTCTAAATTGATGCTTAACGGTGTAACCGGAATGCTCACATCGACTCTTCCGAATTTCCTTGCCGCGATTTTTCTTCCGCCCCGCTGCAGGGCCGCGTTATCATCTTTTCGGAGGCCCGATGAGAGTTTTTCGTGTCCTGAGCCCGCTTCTTCTTCTTCTGATGTTTTCAGGCTGTCGGCCCAGGCCGATGAATGTCCTGCTCATCTCGATGGACACGACTCGCGCGGACCACCTGGGCTGCTACGGTCATGACTCGATCAAGACGCCGAATATCGATCGTCTGGCCGCTTCTTCGCAGCGATTCGCCCACTGTTTCAGCGCAGTACCCGTCACCCTGCCCTCCCACACAACGATCCTCTCCGGACGCTATCCGATCTACCACTCCGTCCGGGATAACGGAACTTTCCACGTTCCTGCCGATCTGCCGACCCTGGCGAGCATTCTCGCGGGCCGCGGCTGGACGACGATGGGCGTCATCGGCTCATTCCCCATTACAAAAGCCTTCGGCCTTTCCCGCGGTTTCCAGTACTGGGACGAGAAATTTCCGCCGCGGCCGGATGTACTCATGCCCCTGGCTTTTGAACAACGCACCGCCGACGCCGTGACGAAAACGGCGCTGAAGATGCTGGATGATCACGGCGGAGAGCCCTTCTTTCTCTTCGTCCACTACTTCGACGATCACCGGCCCTGGCAGGCGCCGGCGCTGTATGCCCGGCAGTATCCGCAGAGCCCCTACGACGCCGAGATCGCCTACCTCGATTCCTGGATCGGCGAACTCCTCGAAGGCCTCCGGAAGAGACATCTCGATGAGAACACCGTCATCGTGCTGACCGGAGACCACGGCGAAGGGTTGTCCGACCACGAGGAAGAAACCCACTCCATGCTGCTGTACAACGGCACGCTGCACGTACCGCTGCTGCTTCATGCACCCGGCGTCGAGCCGGGAGTCATTGATCGTCCGGTTTCTTCAGCCGACATCGCGCCGACTGTTCTCGAAGTCCTTGGGATCAGCGACGGCCCGGAGATGGATGGATTTTCCCTGCTGCATGATCCGGGAGACCGTCTGATCTACTCGGAGTCCCTCGTCGGTCGCCTTTCCCACGGATGGAACGATCTTCGTGCCGCGGTCGTCGGCGGGAGGAAGTTCATCCTCGGCGTCGAGCCCGAACTCTATGATGTCGAATCCGATGAAGGAGAGCGGAATAACCTGGCATCCGCCGAGCCCGGGAAGGTCCGGAAAATCAGGAAGCGTCTCCTCGATTTCATCGCCACCCACCAGGGGCCCTATCCTCTCGCCGAGAGCTTCTCCGCCGCGGATTCGGAAACCGTCCGGAAGCTCAGAGCGCTGGGCTACGTCGTCTCTGAGAGGAAGCACGACGAATTGGAGGAGCTGGGGCCGATCACTCCCGAGGGAGATCCCCGGCCGAAGCTGGAAATGGTCGAGATTCAGAGTATCGTCCGCAGCCTGGTAAACGAGCACCGCCTTCCCCTGGCCCTGGAAATCCTCGGTCCATTCCGCAGGAAAGCGCCGGAGGATATTGAGATGATCCGCCTCGAACTGATGATCCGGATCCTCGGCAACCAGCCCGGGGAAGCCGTCGGATGCGCGGATCTGCTCGAAAAACATCCCCTCCATGAGAGCCGTGATCTGAAGAGCTGTGCCCTGGCCCACCGCCTTGCCGGGGATGAACGGGGATCCCTGCGGTTGATTGATGAGGCCATGGAGGCTGGGAAGGATGAGGGCCTGGTATTGCTGAAGATCGATATTCTCGATGAAATGGGCAAAGATCAGGAGGCGGATACCCTGCTCGCCGGAATCCTGAAAGCCTCGCCCTGCTCTGAGGAGGCGCTCTGGACCAGGGCCAGGAGGCTCCGCCTCTCCGGCGCCCCGCCCGGATCACTGGGAGCCGTGTACTCCGAGATTGCGCATTGCGCACCAGATGATCCCAGGGTGCCCTATAACCTCGGAAATCTCCGCTTCGAGGCCGGGGACGACGATTCGGCGCAGAAATACTACGAGACGGCCCTTGAGAAGAGCCCGAGCTATATCCCGGCCCATTTCGGCCTGGCGCTGGTGCTCAGGGACTCGGGCGAAGCTGCCGCAGCGGCAAAGGAACTCGAGGAGGTGATCCGCAATGCACCGATCAATTCCACCTATGGACAAAAGGCCGCAGCCCTCATGGCGGAACTGGGGATTCCCGATGCTGAGTAGAGTGTTTTCAAAATACCCCTGCCATTGGTCGCCGCTGGATCCCGTTCTCGCGATGCTGCTCGGATTGATGCTTCTTCTCCCGGCGTGTTCCGCACCTCAAAACAGGGTCTTCGAGCTGGACTCGATCCGGATCGACTGCTCCGATCTCCTGAGTGAAGCCCAACGCGATGTCTACGCCAAGACTCCTCCTGAAGAGCGCGCGGACGAGGCTTTAAAAAATCTGATCGTCCGCGGGCTGGTTCTCCAGGCCCCGCCTGCTCCAGAGGAAGAGGAGAAAATTGCAGCTCTCAGTCTCAGGAAAGCCCAGAGGCGGTGCATCGAACTCGGGATGCGCAGGGAGATGGGGAAGCGATGGGATCTCGAGGAGGAATGCCGGAAGGCCTTTGCGGAACACCCGGAAGATTTCCGCCTGCCGGAGAGTTTCCGCCTGCAGATGATCTTTCTCTCCCGCGGGAGGAAGAAGGCCGAAAAACTCAGCCGGGAACTCCTCGCCGAAATTCGCCGCAATCCTGAGAGCTTTGCCGAACTCGCCCGGAAATATTCCGAGGGAGAAAACGCGGCATCGGGTGGATTAACCCGGCCGATGCCGGGCTCTGCGCTTGATCCCGAGCTGAGGGCCGCCATCTCGGCCCACGCCGATGATCATGAAGCCTTTCTCTTCAGAAGTTCCCGCGGTCTCAGCATCCTCCGCGTCCTCGAATACTGGCCCTCGCCGGGCGGGACTTTCGAGCAGCTCTCGCCGAAGATCCAGGAAATCGTCAGCCACAGGCTGATGGCACAGCTGGAGTCCGAGATCAGGGCGAGGGTCGAGGCCGAAGATCCGATAAGGATCAGGAAGGAACTCTTTCTGCTCCCGCGCGTCGAGCCTGAGCGCATCTGTATGAATGTCGACGGGAAGGCACTTCGGCTTCAGGATCTTCAGAAGGTCTCCGGCGGGACCGGGCCGATCAGCGGCCCCGCCCTGGCCGTCCTGACCGCCCGCTATCGCGCACGCATCGACGCCGCCCGGTACTTTGACTGCTCAAAGGTCGAGCCCGAGGCGCCCACGGACATCGAAAGGGCCGCCCTGCGCATGGAGAGTTTCCTTGAGGAGAAGGTCTCACAGGGGATAACGAAGGAGCTGGAGGACTACTTCAGAATTCATCATGCCGCCTTCCTCAAAACGGCTGAATACCGTCTCGAGTTCTGGATCTTTCCCTTTGGTCATCTGGCGCCCTTTGAGGCGCGTAAAGCCCACCGGGCCGCCATGGATCGGGTGCTTTCCGGGAAGACTCCCGCCGAGACCCGGGCTGCCGAAGACGATCTGATCCATGTGGAAGATATTGTGCTGAGCGATGCCGGGCTTCGAAACTGGGCGCCGGAAGTCGAGCCCCTTCTCAAAGACCTCGATACGGGAGTGATCAGCGCTCCGATTCGCTCAATTCGTCTCCGGGCCGACATTCTCCTTCGACTGAAAGAGAAGATTCCGGCCAGGCCGATGCGCCTGGAGGCGCCCGAGGACCGCGGGATCATCCTCCGCGCCTTCATCAGGGATTCCGTCGATGACATTCTTCAGAAAATCTACGAAGAGGCCTGTGCGACCGGAAAGCTGTCAAAGGACGCCCTGTCAAGATGCCAAAATAAGATCGCAGCAGGACAGGAGACCTCCTCATGATCCGGAGACTCTTCGCCCTCCTGCTGCTGAGTACCGCCTGTGCCACGGCGCCGATCCCGAACAACTCCGTGGCCTCCGGTCAGGCGGCGCCGTCGAAGCCTTCCTCGCAGTCGTCATTGTCAGCAGAGGAGTATTCGAAGTGGAAGGATTATCTCCTCCAACAGCCCGAAATCGATCATCGCCTTCGGAAGGCGGAGGATCGGGAACAGGCTCTTTCAGAGGAAATCAAAATCCTCAGGGTGCTCCTTCGGCGCCACAGGCGCCTCTGCAGCGATCAGGAGAGAGCTGAAATCCGGCGCGACGCCCGGGATGCCGCCGTATTCAGCAGCTACCGCAGGGAGATTCTCAAGCCCCGGGTCCAGGCGGGTCTCGAGGAGGCTCGGGAGATTTTCAAGAACCATGCCTCGAACTATCGGCATTCTCGAGGCGTTTTCGCCCTCGAGATTTTTCTCTGGGCGCCGGAGGATCTTCCGGAACTTCGGCTGGAAAAATCCCAATTGATCCACCGACTTGCCGAGACCTGTCAAAGCGTCGAAGATTTCCGCGATGCCGCTCGGAAATATTCAGACGCCACATCGGCCTTCCGCGGTGGGGCCATCGGAACGATCGAAGAAAACCAGGTTTCCGGGCCCGTGCGCGACACCCTCTTTTTCGACAAGACGGGGCTGAGCGAACTTCTCGAAGCTCCGCAGGGTTTCTACCTCTTTTTCATCACCAGACTCATCCCCGCAAAGACATCCGGCTTCGAGGACGTCGCCGACCGGATTATTGCGAGCCTCAAGGTACGGAGACTCAACGCACTTGCTGAAAAAGATCAAAAAAAACTCGAGGCGCAGATGGTGATCCATGAAGCTCCCGGAGATCCACTTCTGGAAATCGGTTCCGAGACTTTTTCTGCGGAGGACCTCTTGCTCACCCATCCCAATCGGGAACAGATCCGTCGACGTGGTCTGGCTCTTTTGGAAACGCGAATTCTCGCCTCGCGCGGCATCGAGCCGGCGCCCATCGATCCCATGGCCCTGGACTGGCGGATCTCCCGGATCATCTTCAGGAGGCTTCTTGAGAAAAAACTAGAGGATCCCAGCTGGCCGCCCGACGAAATGGAAGGTCCCCGGCCGACTTTCAGGAGTGTCGAACGATGGAGCTTCGATCTCCTCAGCCTCGACAAAGCCGACCGGCCGAAGCTTCTCTATCAGGTCTTCAGAGTACTCTATGAGACCGGGGACGAGGCCTCCCTCGAGAGCATCCGGACGGAGCTGGAAAAGTGCTGCGGACTCAAAGGAGAGATTCGCCATTTCGAGAAAGTCCTGCCATCGGATGTTGCAGGCCTCGGCCCGGAGATCCACACGACGCTGAAGGGACTTAAGCCCGGAGAAAGCTCCCATCCTCTCCAGCCGTCCCGGACGCATCGCCTCGTTATCGTCAGAATGCTGGCAAAAACTGAGGATCCGGAAGCCGCCGTAGCCGCCCGAACGCGCGCCGATCAGGCCCGGAGACGAAAACTGGGGCATGAGAAGCTCAGGGAGGAGCTGCTTGCCGAAGCGCGGGCCCCCTTGGTCATCGGATAGCTCGCTGGACCCTGAGCTAATGACCGCCACCACAGCCGCATGAAGGCGCTTCGCCCGGCTCGCTCGGCTTTACACTCTCCTCAGCGCATCTCAGCGGCACTGGAGGGAGCTGACTGCATCGTCGAAACGCTCGAGGCGCTCAGGCTTTGATAGGTCATCCCGGAGAGGCCCGACGAGCCCGAGTTCGCCCATCGTGCATTCAAATCGACCGTGACGACCCGACTCGCGCTTCGGCCGGCCGACGCTCCCAGAGTCAGGACCGCAGGCCGGACACTGCTCCGCTCCATGGCCCGCTGGATATCAATGTGCTCCACGTCCAGGCGTTGGGCGCGCCGGGGTTTCTTCAATCGAGGATCATTGAGAAGCCGCTGGGAAATCCTGGATTCCTCCTTGAGCCGCACAAGAAGCCAGCGCTGATTCTTCGCCGCAAGCGGCGCCTGAATATTGAAGGCATGGGCTGGTCCTGCAGCCGGAACCGGCAGGCCGTCCGTCGTCTGAACAGGCTGAGCCTGACTCGTATCCGCCATCCCGCTCGGGTCAAAATCGTAAAACCAGCGGAACCAGTCCGGATTGTCCAGAGCCCAGGAAGCAAGAGGCGACCGTGCATACCGGCCGCCCAGGCCACCCAGGGGATCAAAATAGCCCTCTGCATGCCAGCCCCGAGCCACATCCCATGCCCAGCGAACAGCATTGCAGTGATTCTCCGTAAACCACATGAGGATTTTGGCATCACTCCACCGGATCGGGAAATAAGTCAACAGAGCCGTCGTTTGGGAGAGACTGGGACTATAACCGTTAAACCAGAAATTACTCACGAGACTTGGGGCGTTCATGACCGTCCGAACAGTGTCAATCCATCGCCAGTGCAGCTGAGAAGAATCATCGGTATACGCGATCGCAGGCGGTTCTCGATCCACATGAGAATAGAGCCGGGCCCGGCTGAGTGTGCGTTCCCAGTCCCGAGTCCTCTGTCCGACCCAGGAGACGAGTTCAACATTCCTTTTCCCATCAAGCTGGATTCTGCTGTTCCCGCTTGAATACTTGATGACTTCGGGATTCGGTCCCGAGAGAATGGAGACTGTCGTCTTCCTGTTCCCCATCTTCACCTTGGATACGCAGTAGGAACCTTCGGCAGGGAGAAAAATCGATCCGGCGCCGGTGATCACCGTGATCGGAACGCTCGTCTGCACGACAAAGGAACCCCGCGCGAGGAAAATCGCGGTCTGATCGCCGCTAGGGTCGGAGGCCTCAAAATCAAAATCCGTCTGGGAATCCATCCAGAAAAGATCCCCGCCGAGCGTCTGGAATTCCATCCGCCCGTCGTTGGTGTGGAAGGTCGCTCCGACGAGAACCAGAAAATCCTCCTTCGGCTCCACCGTCTGCCTTGCAAAGGCCATCTGGATACCGGAGCCCTCCACATAGCGGATCCGTCCGACTCCGTAGTCCTCAAGCGCCCGTGAGTCGGCAGATGCCGGCAGGGCCATCGTTAAAATCATCAGGGCGGCACAGAATCGAAGGGCTGTCTTCATCGTTTTCTCCAATCTTTCAAAGCCTCCACTTGCCCGGCACAACTGTGGCCGACGCCATCGCAGGCGGTATTCACTCGAATAAGAGGAAGAAACACACGAAATTGTGGTTTGCCGAGTCCAGTTTGAAGAGCTGTCCCCCCGGGAGGTTGTATCGACCCCTTTTTGAGACGACCCCGGCAAAACTCCTGCCGACGGCCCCGGTTATTTCCAGTGAATTCCATTACATCTGTCCTCCTCACATTGAAGGTATAGCAATTTCCATGCCGGGGGAAAGAAACAGGAGCCTGATTCTGCGGCAACGGGAATCAGAAGCAGGGGCAACAAGAGGTATCAGCTTCAACGAGGCGCGTGGTCTACTGACCCCTTCCTATCCGGAAGCTCGAAAAGGAATCTATTGTCTTATTGAGATCTCCACAGGCGGCCATAGCCCCGGGCAGGCCCGACAATTCCACAGTCCCTCTTGCTTTGAAGCGCTCTCGGTCCGACGCTGGGATCCGAGAACAGGGCCGGGCGGGAGCGACAAACCGGAACCGGAACCGCAATCCGGAGCCGATGCCGGAGCCGGTGGGATCGTGGTTCTTTGAGCGGAATACCTGGGCCGAGCACAACCTTGGTAACCCGAGCCGGAGCAAGGGGGAGGTGGCCGAAACCTATGCGGTCGTTGGATGTTCCGACCACTTGGAGTGGGACGCTGCCGGCTCAGTTTCGCCTCCCGGGCGTCAGACCCGGCTCCCGCATCGGTTCAGGCCGGCGGCTCCGGACGCGGCCTCGGCAGGGCGCTTGCCGGGCGGCGCCAAACTTGCATTTTCGCGACGCCGCACCTGAATCGGGGGGGCTGCCGGAGGAAAGAAGCCTGGCTCGCACCGTCGGAAAAGGCGCTCTTTTTTCGCCGGCGCTGCCCCTTGCCCCGGCCCCTGTCGTACATATCGTTCAGATTGAGGTATGGGGGCTCTCCTCCCAGTCCTCGATACGAAGGTTTGGCACGCGACTGAACTCGGATACGTTATGGGTGACGAGGATCAACGAGTGGGCCAGGGTGGTTGAGGCAATCATGAGATCGTTGGGACCGATCGGCTGCCCGAAGCGTTCGAGGTCGGCCCGGATTTCGCCGTAAATATCAGCTGCGTGGTCGTCGAACGGGAGGCAGGCGAAGGGTTCACAAAAGAGCTCAACTAAGCGGATATTAGCGGCCACCTGCCTGCTCTTCCGTGCCCCGTACACCAGCTCGGCCCTGACGACCGCGCTCAGCGTTATCTCGGTAGGGTTAAGTTCTCGCATTTTCTCAACGACCGCGTCTGAAGAACCGTTGAGGATTTTGATGCAGACATTGGTATCCAAGAGAAATCTCACCGAAAAGCCTCGCGGATCTCAAGTTTTCCCTGCGGTTCCCTCTCAAGGGGCTCTCCCCGCCAGCCTCCGGGAATCCGATCGAAATAGTCCTCCGGCCATCCGCAGGAGGTTCTTTCGCGAATCATCAGCGCCAGGAAGCGAGAGACGCTGATCCCCTTTTCATGTGCCCTCCGCTTGATGTCGGCAGCAAGGTCGTCGTTGACATATAAATGAAGTTGCGGCATGAGCACCTCCTATAACAAGTATATGTGAACTATGTATTTCATGCAACTGCGTCAGGGCCGGGACGGGCCATGGGTTGTAGCCGCATTTTTTCTTCCCTTCAGGAGGGAGTGCACCTCTGAACGGTCGGCGGGGCATTGGATCGCAGGTCCTTCAGGACACCCGCCTGCACTCCCTTGTGAAAATGAACTGATAGTGCTAAAATACAATGGAATTTAGGAAAGGGAAGCTCCGTGAAGTACCTATCGCGATTTGCAGAAGCCAAGACACGCCAACATGCCGGACTCTTCAAAGTGGTTTTAGTCACAGGCGCTCGCCAGGTGGGCAAAAGCACACTCCTGGAGCACCTCTTTCCCGACCACAAGGTCATCGTATTTGATCCTATTCAGGATCTTCACGGCGCCAGAAAAGACCCGGATCTTTTCTTGGACAGCTTCCCCGCCCCGCTCATTCTTGACGAAATCCAATATGCCCCGGAACTTCTCCCTGCCCTTAAACGCCGGGTTGACCTGAGTTCCGATTCAGGTCAGTACCTACTCACCGGCTCCCAGAATCTCGGCCTGCTGAAAACTGTCGCTGAGACCCTGGCCGGCCGTGTGGGAATTATTAACCTGGCGCCGATGACCTACTGGGAACTTTCAGAACTACTCCTGCAATCCTGCTGGTTGCCCCAGTACCTGAAAGATGCAACAACCCTCTTGGGATCCGAAACCAATGACCCGACTCTATTGCACAAGCATATCTGGCGAGGAGGAATGCCGGGGCTCATTCCTTTCCCGGATTCCGCCGTTGCCGACTACTTCCGTGCATATGTTCAAACCTATGTTGAACGAGATGTTCTGACTCTTCAAAACATCAGGAACATGCAGCTTTTTGATCGCTTCCTGGGACTGATGTCCGCTTTGACAGCTCAAGAAATCAATGCCTCTCAACTTGGAAGAGAAGTAGGCGTAAGCCCAAGAATCGCCCGAAATTGGTTGGACCTGTTAATAGCTGCCAATCAGTGGTGGGAGGTCCCGGCGTACCACGGCAATACAATCAAGCGGATTTCAGGCAAGCGGAAAGGGTTCATCACTGATACCGGTCTGGGATGTTGGCTACAGCGTCTGTATTCTTCGGAGACCTTGATTGGTGCGCCGCAGTTAGGACCGTTGTTTGAGACGATGGTCGTCG
>JANTFG010000134.1 GCA_024763555.1 Thermoanaerobaculales bacterium | reverse complement strand
CGATGGTCTGTTGCGCTCCTACCACGCTTGAGAGACACAGCAGAATGGCCACAAAGCACGACTTGATCATGTCTGGCTCCTTTCAGAGGCACGCGGGTGGTCGACGGCCCTTCGTTGACTCCCTTGGGACTTCTTCGATCTTCTCATGACGTTGAGGAAGAAAAAAGGGCAGTAAAACCATATTCGCTGCTGTATCCATGATCGGAAGCCACATCCGTGAGCCGAAACAAAGGCCCGAGCGGTAATCCGGAGCCGAGGCCGGAGCCGCCAGCCGGAACCCATTCCGGAGCCCGGTCTGACCCCCGAGAGGCGAGCCTGAGCCGGCAGAGTGACACTCGAAGTGGTCGGAACATTCCACGACCGCATAGGTTTCGGCCACCGCCTCCCTTCTCCGGCTCGGGATACCAAGGTTGTGCTCGGCCCATGTATTCCGCTCAAAGAACCACGACCCCACCGGCTCCGGCATCGGTCCCGGATGTGCGGCTCCGGTCCCCGGTCCCGGCCGCCGTCCCGGCTTCAGCCCCTGATGGAGCGGATCAGCTCCGCTAAGGGATGTTCCTCTCCCATGGCTTCGACGATGGTCGGGGGGAGCAGGGGCGTCCGGTCGATCTCGACGCCGAGGGCCTGCGAAACCGCGTTGCGGATGGCGGCGCCCGCCGGGATGAAGGAGGGTTCGCCCAGGCCCTTGGCCCCGAAGGGACCGCGTCCGGGCGCATCCTCCAAAAGGGCGATCTCGAAGGCAGGCGCATCATCTGCGGTCGGGATGAGGTAGTCGGTGAAACTGGGGTTGATCAGACGCCCCTTCTCGAGCTTGAGATCCTCGGTCAGGACCCAGCCCATGGCCTGAACGATGCCTCCCTGCACCTGTCCCTCAGCGCCGGTCCGATGAATGACTTTTCCGATATCGTGGGCGGCGCAGACCCGCTCGACCCGAACGAGCCCAAGCTCGGGGTCGACAGCAACGTCCGCGACGTGACAGGCGACGGCATAGGAGGAGTAGGGCTCCCCCTGGCCGGTCGCCTCGTCGAAGACGCGGTCCTCGGAACGGTACCAGCCGGTGGCAATGCTCTCGATCCTGCGGCCGCTCATCTCGCGGACGACCTCGGCAATCTCGATCCTCTTCGCCCCGGTTGAATCCAGCGCAAAACCGGCTTCGAGACGGATCTCCCCGGCATCGCAGCCGAGAAGCTCTGCGGCGATGGGGTCCAGGCGCTCTCTCAGGCGCCGGACGGCATCGAGCACCGCCCGGCCGGCGCTGTGGGTTCCGCGGGAGGCGACGGTGGGCCCGGAATCGGCAACGGTCGTCGTGTCGGGTTGCCAGACCTGGACTCTTTCCACCGGGAGTCCCATCGCCTGGGCGGCCACGGTCTGGATGGAGGTCAGGACGCCCTGCCCCATCTCGGTCAGGCCGATGCGGACGATCAGCGAGGCATCGGGCTGCAGGATGAGGACCGCCGAGGAGCGATCGAGAAACTGGCCGCCGCGGTGGAGGTTGATCCCGTAGATGGACAGTCCGATCCCCCGACCCCGCAGCCAGGACTCGGGCGCCTTTCGTGGCGCCGGGGAGGCCTCGGCCATTTCCGTGGCCTGGTCGAGGCAGGGAAGGGCCATGACGGGCTGCGGCAGGGCCTGCCCCGTGCAGGTTGTATTTCTTTCATCATCCAGGGCGTTGATGCGTCGAAACTCCAGGGGATCCATGCCCAGTTTGCGGGCCAGACGATCCATCGTCGCCTCGGCCGCGACGCTGACCTGGGGCTGCCCGAAGCCGCGGTAGGCCCCGCCGAAGAGGTTGTTGGTCAGGGCGATCCGGGTTTCCACCTTAACGGCCGGAACATCATAGGGACCGATGGCGCTGACGTTGGCGCGTTCGGCCACGACCGTCGAAAGCCCGGCATAGGCGCCGCCGTCGAGGATGCAGTCGACCTCTGCGAAACGAAGCCGTCCCCCGGCATCGGCGCCCCAGTGGTGGCGGATTACCATGGCGTGACGCTTGGTCGAGACCTGGAGGTCGAATTCCCTCGGGTAGATGAGCCGGACGGGACGACGGGTTTTCCAGGCAAGAACGGCGGCACAGGCGGCGGGCTCGGAGGGGTAGTCCTCCTTGCCGCCGAAGGCGCCTCCGGTTGCGGCCTGTTCCACCCGGACGGAGGCCAGGGGAATGCCGAGGACCCTTGAGACGGCCTGCTGGATGTAAAAGGGACACTGGCAGGAGGCGATGATCGTGATCCGATCACCCTCCGGAACGGCCAGGCATCCCTGGGTTTCGAGGTAGGCGTGATCCTGCCCGCCGATGTGGTATTCGGCCTCGATGGTGACGGCGGCGGAGTCTTTTTCCGCCTCGACCTCGCCCCGGAGTACGTGGAAGGTTTTCAGTAGATTGGAGTCGCCGTGCAGGGTCGGCGATCCCGCTTCGAGGGCGCGAACGCAGTCGTAGACGCCTTCCTCCTCTTCGATCTCAAAATCGACGACGCGGGCGGCTTCCCAGGCCATCTCGGCATCCTCGGCGGCGATCAGGGCCAGGCGGTCACCGACCATGCGGATCCGTTCCTCGACCAGCAGGGGCTGGTCGGGAAAGATGACGCCGACGAGGTTTGCGGCCGGGAGATCCGAGGCCGTGATGACGGCCCGGACTCCGGGCATCTTCCCGGCGCGTGAGCTGTCCAGGCTGAGGAGACGACCGGGTGCCTGCGGGGCGATGGCGACGGCGGCGTGGAGCATTCCGGGGAGACTGATGTCGGCGACATAGCGGCATTCGCCGCTGAGCTTCGAGAGGGCGTCGATTCGGACGTGCCTGCCTCCAATCGGGGCTTTCTGTTCAGTCATCCTGGGCCTCCAGTGCGGGAAGCATGTCCATGGCTTCGAAGATCTTGGTGTAGCCGGTGCAGCGACAGAGATTTCCGGCGAGGCGCTGATGGGCCTCGGCCTGCAGACCCTCCCGGGCGATCGCCTCGGCGGTCATGACGATGCCCGGGGTGCAGAAGCCGCACTGGACGCCGCCGGAAGAGGCCATGGCCTCCTGGATCGGGGCAAGCTCTGATCCCGTCTGAAGGCCCTCGATCGTCGTAATCTCCTGTCCCTCGCAGGAGGCTGCCAGACAGAGACAGGAGGGGATGGGTTTGTGGTCGACCAGCACCGTGCAGGCGCCGCATTCACCCGCGCCGCAGCCTTCCTTGGTTCCCGTCAGCCCGGCCTTCTCGCGAAGGAGATCCAGCAGGCGCATGCCGGGCGGAATGTGGAATGTCCTCTCGATTCCGTTGATACTGAGGCAGGTCTTGATGAGATCAGGCATGTTGCACCTCCCGAAGCATCCGTTGCAGCATGACGACCGCAGCCAGTTTCCGATACCAGGCGGGCGAGCGGAGGTCGTCAATGGGGGAGATGTCCTCGAAAATCGCCGCTTCAAGCTCCTCTCTGCCTACCGATTCCGCTTTCCTGCCCTTGAGCAGGGCTTCGAGGTGGGGCGCGCGCCGCGGTGTTGAAGCCACCGCGCCGAAGGCGAGGCGGGGATCGAGGAGTCTTCCCTCGTCGTCGATCTCCGATTCGATGGCCAGGCTGATAACGGAGATGATCTGTTCGCGCCGCCAGCCGAGCTTCTCGAAGCGGCTCAGGCCTGGCCCTCGAGTCCGGTTGATCTCGACCGAGAGGAGAATCTCATCCCCGCCCAGGACGGTTGTGCCCGGTCCCGTGAAGAAATTTCTGAGGGGGAGTTTTCGCCTCGTATCTCCGGATGCGAGGTTTAAGGAGGCGTCCGCCGCAAGGAGCGGGGGTGCGGTGTCGGCAGCAGGGGAGGCGTTGACGAGGTTGCCGCCGAGGGTGGCCCGGCATTGGATGGGCCAGGCGCCGACTTGCGAGGCGGCCTCGCTCAAAGCCGGGCAGATCTCGCGGACAAGAGGGGAACGGGCAATCTCGTCCATGCTTGCTCCCGCCCCGATGCTCAGGGCGCCATCCCGGATCTCGATGTGCCGTGGCAGGATGGCGGAGAGATCGAGGAGGTGCTTTTCCTCCCTGCGGTGGGCGCGGATCTGAACCATGAGATCGGTTCCCCCGGCAACAGGGCTCCAGTCCGGGTGTTTTTTCAGCAACTCCAGGGCTTCATCAAGGCCGCGGGGTCGAATGAGACTTTCAATCGCCATCGTCAATATCCTCACTCTCAGACCTTACTCTAGGTGAAATCGGGGTGTGCATCAATACTCGGGTGGAAAGAGGTTGTTGTACTATACCTTGGTTATCTCGGGCCCGTCATGGAGCGCGGACTTCAGTCCGCATTCTCTAAACTGTTGATATAACCGATGTTAAATTGATGCGGACTGCTTTCGCGCTCCCAAAGCTCAGTGACCTCTTTGCCATCGACACTTGATTCCTGGGGTGAAATACCTTTTGGCTCAACAGTATCCTGTTGTAACCCAATTATTTGTAGGCAGCGCAACGACCTCATTCCTTGATTTCCTTGACTCTTTACTCGACGCGGCGGGAAGTCGCAGCGTGGTCGAAGGGCCTCGCTGGAGGTTTCACCGTTGTCCGGGAATCGCCTGTGGCGGAGGGCCATCGTGTTCGAGTGCGGGGGATTAGGGATTGGAAGGGACTGGAGGTCAAGTGTGCGGCTGCTGCCTGTCAGGCTCGAGCGGAAACACCGAGCGCTTCCGGCGATCCTCATTGAGAAGTCAATACCATCTGAACTGAACACTTCGATCGGACCCGGTATCCATTGGCGTTTCACGAAGAGTTGCAAAACAACGCGTTGTTTACTATGTCAAACTTGACAAACAACGCGTTGTTCTTGTAACTTGATGTCATGAAACGAAGCAGCAGTATCGAGTTGGCAAGATGGTTGGGAAGCGAGGATCGGAAGCCATTGATCGTCCGGGGGGCACGTCAGGTCGGCAAGACCTGGCTGGTGCGGGACCTTGCCGATACCGCCGGACTGGACCTGGTCGAAATGAACTTCGAACAGAATCCCCTCGCGGCTCGATGGTTCAGGAGTAACGACCCACGCAGGATCCTCGGCGAGCTGTCTCTTGCCCTCGGACGCGATATTGTTCCGGGAAAGAGCCTGCTTTTCCTCGACGAGATCCAGGCCGGCAGATCGGTGCTTCCCACCCTGCGTTGGTTTGCCGAGCGGCTCCCCGGCCTCGCGGTGGTTGCGGCCGGCAGCCTGCTCGACTTTGCTCTCGCGGAGTCGGCGACTCGTGTGCCTGTAGGCCGCGTGAGTTACCTTTATCTTGAACCCATGAGCTTCCCGGAGTTTCTCCGGGCGCATGGCCAGGACCGGCTGTTGAAGAAGCTGGCCGCGTGGACGCCGGGGGGCGAGGCTTCCCCCGCAGCCCATGAAGCAGCGAGTATCTGGTTTGAGCGTTTCGTGATGGTTGGAGGTATGCCGGCGGTGGTTGCGGCGGATGTAAGTCGGGGCGATCCACGCGAGTGCCGAAGGTTGCAATACGATCTCATGACGGCTTTCCGCGATGACTTCGCGAAATATGCGGGTCGTATGGATACCCTGATCTTGGACCAGGTGCTGCTGGCGGTTGCCTCAATGCTGGGTCGCAAATTCGTTGCCGCCCGTGTAGGTGAAGGGGTGAAGCAACACCAGGCCTCGCGAGCTTTGGAACTTCTCTGTCAGGCGAGGCTCTGTCATCGGGTGCTGCATAGCGCAGCAAACGGTTTTCCTCTCGGCGGCGAGGTCAACCCAAGACGGCGTAAGGTGCTGATGCTCGACGTGGGCATGTCCCATGCATTGCTTGGCACGCCCGCCGGGACCACTTTCCCGCCATGGACCTCGCTTGCTCCACAGGTTCGTGGTCAACTTATTGAGCAGGTAGGAGGTCAGCAACTCCGCCTGGTACAGGCGCGACCGGGTCACGAACCGAGCCTTTTCTATTGGCAGCGCGAGGGCGGGAGGGCCGGGGAGATCGATTTCGTGCTTCAATGTGGCACACGCATCGTCCCGGTTGAACTCAAGGCCGGCGCCTCCGGCGCGATGAAGAGCCTTCACCAATTCATGTTCGATAAGGGACTGGACCTCGCAGTCCGCCTCGATGCCAACCCGCCTTCCCTTCAGTTGATCGACCTCGCGACGACCAAGGGCCAAAAAGTTTCCTACCGCCTGCTGAACCTCCCGCACTATCTCAGCTGGCGTATCGAGGAACTTCTCGAACAGCTGTGATCTCAGCCCCTCTTCATCAACTGGGCCCGTTCCACCGGCGGCAGATCTTCCCAGGATGAGGCCAGCCAGGCGACGCCTTCGAGAAAGGAATGCGCCTGCCCGGCTCGTGGATCGACCGAGTTCAGGAGTTCGTAGAAGGCTTTCGAATGGTCGAGGTGAAAGACGTGGGCCAGTTCGTGGGCGACCACGGACTCCAGCACCCAGGTCGGCATCTGTCTCAGGGAGGCGTTGAGGCGGATTGTCCCGGTTCTCGCACTGTAGGAGCCCCAGCGGGCGCGCTGAGTGGTAACCCATCGAACTTCCCGGATCTCGGGAGGCTTTGGGAAACGCGAGGCGATCTTCCGCGCAATGGCCTCGGCCTCCCCGTCGATGTTGAGTTCCCGGCTCCTGCTTCGCCGGAGAAGGCGTCGGGCGAGATCGGGGATGATCTCCGCGAGTCTGTGGGGGGAGACCGACATCGGGGCGCTGACCATCAGGGTGCTTCCCTTGAGGCGGGCGTTGACATTCTTGACCCGCTTCCATGTTACGAGGAGCTGGAGAACGGTCCCGTCCACATCGATGGTCTGAAGTCCTTCCTGCATGGCGGCCATGGTATCGCATCGGGACGAGGGTGGGGTGTACTGTTGCGGCCTCCGGCTTCGGCCCCGGATTCGGTTCCTGCTCCCGCTCCGGATTGCGGCTCCGGATCCAGGGACAGGCTCAGCGACAGCGGTAGAAGCAGGGTCAGAATCAGCGGCAGTCTCAGGCGCAGTGGGCGGTCCGCCTGTTCCAGCTGGGAAGCCGCGACCGCACAGGTCTTGGCCACCGCCCCCTTGCTCAGACTCAGGATACCAAGGTTGTGCTCGGCCCTTGTATTCCGCTCAAAGAACCACGACCCCACCGGCTCCTGCATCGGCTCCGGTTTGCCGCACCGGATTACGGCTCCTGCATCGGCTCCCTGTTCCCGCTCCGGATTACGGCTCCGGCTCCAGGGTCAGGCTCAGCGACGGCGGCAGGAATCGGGTCAACATCCAAAGTGTCTCATCCTGGAGATCGCGTAGAGGGGAATGTTGCAGATTCGGCCATCTCGTTTCAGATTGAGGAGATTACATCGAAGGAGTTCTTTCGGATCATACTGTTGGGCAAAAGACTTCAGACTCTTGCTTTTCCGATTGAGCCCCGCCTTGACTTCAATCGGAATGACCTTGCCCTCCAGTTCACAGAGGAAATCGACTTCCGCCTTTCCTCCAGTGCTTCTCCAGTAATAGAGATCACGATGACCCGCCGCAAGCAGCTCCTGGGCGACGTAGTTCTCCGTCAGTGCTCCCCGATACTCTGTGAAGGCTCTTCCTCCCTGGAGCAGCTGATTCGGATCAGCCCCGGCCATGGCGCCGAGAAGTCCGACATCGAGAGCGTAAACCTTGAAGGCACTCTGATCTGAGTAGTGATCCAGGGGAAGCCGAGGCGTCGATACCATTCGACAAAGGTGAATCAGCCCCGCATCATCCAGCCATCGCAGAGCATTCTCGTATTCCCGGGCTCGGGCGCCTTGCCGGGCGACAGAAAACATGAACTTCCGGTTCTCTCGTCCGAGTTGGCGGGGGAGTGAATCCCAGATAATCCGCAGTTTCGGGATGTCGGATCCCGGGGCATGTTTGGCGAAATCCAGAATATAGGCGTCCAGAATATCCCGCTGGAGTTTCCGGATATCCCGAGGATCGTCTGTTTCAAGACAATGCTCAACGACTTCAGGCATACCACCCACGACGAAATAACGGCGAAGCTGATCAATCAGATCGGTGTGAATGGCATCGGGGAGAGGTGCCGGCGGGCCTTCGAGAAATCCAAGGTAGTCGGAGAGGCCTGCCGCCGTCAGGTACTCTGAGAAACTCATAGGAAAGAGATTCAGGAAGCTGACTTTCCCGACCGGGAAGGATGCCCGTTCGGACAGGGAAATCCCGAGGAGAGAACCCGCCGCAACGAGATGATATCCGGCAGCCTGTTCCCGAAAATATTTCAGGGAATTCAGTGCTGAATTGGAGGCCTGGATCTCGTCAAAAATGATGAGATCAGTTTCCGGGCGCAGCTTGACGCCGCGATATATCGACAGTTCTTTCAGGATGCGTCCGGGATCGAGGTCCCGCTGGAAAAAGCTGTCCAGTCCGGGATCCTGCTCGAAGTCGAAATACGCAGTTCGCTGATACTCCCGTTTGCCGAACTCTTTCAGAAGAAATGTCTTCCCGGTTTGTCGAGCTCCCCGAAGGACCAGTGGCTTCCTTCGGGAAGCCTCCTTCCATACCAACAATTCGGAATAGAGCCTTCGTTCCATGATGCCATTCTATTCCTTGTGAACATTGATTACAAGATGTTTGGGGTATTTAATGTGAGAAATCACACAAAATTCCTCCGTAAAAATGGTAAAATCCCCCATTTCTCACCCAAAGATTTTCCGACTCGGAGTGCCGGCGGCAGGGACAGCGGCAGGCTGGGGCCGAAGGTCTCGATGGAATGATGAATGACGAATGCCGCCACCCGCCCAAGAAATGCCCCCGCCCACCCGAAGGCAGAACACATTTTATCGCCAAGATCGCTGAGGCCGCAGAGGGCTCTGCACGAGCTGTGGCGCCAAGCGGGCAGCCGCCTTCGCGGCCTTCCTGGCCGATGAGGTTCTTGAACAGGTCGGCCATACGATGTGGACTTTCTCGCTACCGAAGATATTGCGCCCCTACTTCATCCATCATCCGGAGCTTCGCGGCAGGCTCTGCCGGGCGGCCTACGAGACCGTGCAGGAAATGATGGCCGCCGCCACGATCGGTTGTGAAGGATTTCGCACGGGCATGGTTGCTTTTACCGCGACAGCCGGGGATCTCCTCAATATCAACCCCCATGTGCATGCCATCGCGCCACGAGGGGGATGGGACTCGGGTGGCAGCTGGGTCCCGGTAGCCTTCATCGACACCGATGCGGCAGAGCGGCTCTTTCGGGCGAAGGTGATCTCATTTCTCAAGAGCGATGGATTTCTGAACGATGAGCGAGCGGGGCTTTTGATGAGCTGGAACCACAACAGCGGGTTCTCGGTCGATGACAGCGTTCGTTTTGAGCCGGAGGCCCGGAAATCGATGGAACGGGTGGCGCGGTACATCCTCAGACCGCCCTTGAGCCTCGAAAGACTGAGGTATTCGGACGGGGATGACGAGGTGGTGTACCGGCGCAAAGAGTCAAATGGTCGGGCCGGCGAGGAGGAACGGATCGACGCCCTCGACTTTCTCGCGAGAGTGATCGCCCATATCCCACCGCCGAGAATTCACCTCGTGCGCTATCTGGGTCACTATTCGAATGTTTCGCGGGGCCGGCGGAAGAAGGGGAAAGACGAGCCGCTGACACCGGGGCACGCGGGAGTTCAGGAGGATGACGGTCTGACTGACGCCGAACGAAGAGCCCGGAGACGAGCCTGGGCTCAGCTCATCAGACGGGTCTACGAGGTGGATCCACTGGTGTGTACAAACTGCGGCGGTGAGATGCGGATCATCAGCGTCATCCTCGAGCACCGCGTCATCACCAGGATCCTGAGGTCTCTTGCTCAGAAGGGCGTCGAGCCGGGGCGTGGGCCTCCCGGAGGGTCGACTCGTAGTCTGTCAAGAACAGCCTGAGAAAGTATGGTGGAGCGAGATCCTGGGGGGAAGCTCTGCGCCGATATCGGC
>JANTFG010000133.1 GCA_024763555.1 Thermoanaerobaculales bacterium | reverse complement strand
ATCGGACAATATGAGGCGTCAGCGTCAGAACGAGGTCGGTGCGGGACTGGTGTTTTTCCTTATTCTTGAAGAGCCGCCCGAGCAGGGGGATTTTCGACAGACCCGGAGTCTCCGTATTCGTCTCCGTCTTGTCATTTCGGAAGAGCCCCGCCAGCATTGAGGTCTCACCGTTCTTCAACCGGATGACCGAGTCGATATTCCGGGTTCCGATGATCGTCGCCTCCTGGTTCTGACCGACGGTGACCGTTCCCCCGATGTTTGAAACCTCGACCTTGAGCTTGAGGGTTACCTCACGGTTGTGATGGACCCGGGGCTCGACGTCGATCTTGATCCCGATGTCCTGGTACTGGAAGGAGGTCATCGGAACGACGTTGCTGTTGTTCAGGTTAGCCGTATTGAAAGAGGTTACGGGAATGGGGTACTTGTCGCCAATATGAAGTTTGGCCTTCTCGCCCTCGGTGACCCTCAGTTCGGGATTGGCCAGAACCTCAGAGCGACCGGATGCCTTCATCAGGTTCATCGTCAGCGTCGGGATATTGATGAAGGTATTGGCTGAAGAAATCCCTGAGGGAATATTCAGGGGGAGACCGCCCAGATCCGAGGAAATGCCGTGAGCATCCCTGATGGCAGCGGTATCCAGCTGGAGCGTATAGGACAAAGTACTCAACTCCGTCCCGAGGTTGGAATCCTCGTTGCTGGACACCAGCATCAATTCAACATCGATCACGACCTCGGCCTTGGCCTTGTCGTTGACTTCGATCAGTTTCTCGGCGATAGCCACCTTGTCGGCCGTATCTCTCAAAGTGATGGAGTTGAGCTGCTCGTTGGTCGAAAGCCGCCGCGCCTCGATCAAGGAGCGCAGGAGCTTATCGACATCCTTGACCTCGGCGTTGGAGAGGAAGAAGGTCTTGATGACCAGATCTTCGTAATCTCGCCTGTTCTGCGGTGTGTCTTCAACGATGATGATGCTGTGGGGATCGAGGACCTTGTAGAAATCGCCCGAAGCCTGGAGCACGATCTCCAGGGCGCGCTCCGCCGTCACGTCGTTGAGTTCCACGGAGAGCTTGTCGTTCTTGAGCTTGGGATCGAAAAGAACGTTGAAACCATAGGCCTTGCCCAGGGCCTCGTAGATCTCCTTGACCGGCTTCGGCTGTGGAAACTTCAGGGTGATCGGCTCTTTCGAGGTCGGGTCCAGTACCGGAGGTTTGACCTTGGCCTCGCGCGCCTTAGCCTTCATTGCCTCGAGATCGGCCATCCCGCCGGGACCCTCGGAAATCTCGATTTCATTTTCCACTTTCTTGAGCATCTGTTCGGCATACTGGTTCGCCGGATCCAGTTCAGCCGCCATCTCCAGCTCATCCCTCGCATTGTAGAGCCTGCCGAGCCCGCGGAGGCTCACCCCCTTGTTGAGATGCTGCTGGGAGGCCTTCTGCCGTGCCCGCCCCAGCTGCATCCGGTATTCAACATTCGAGGGTTCTTCGGCCAGCGCCTGCAGGTATTGGAAAACCGCTGCATCCCAGTTCCTTTCAGCGACCGCTTCTTCACCACTCTTCGCCATTGTCTTCGCGGAAGAGCACCCCATGGCGGCGCCCAGGAGCGCGAGACCCAGAGCGATCCCTAATTTCCTATTTTTCTGCCAGAGGAACACGTGTTTTCTCCTTTTCCGGAAAGCCGACAAATCCGATGACGACCGATTCCAGATCAATGGACCTGAGGATGAACTGATCTTCAACAACACCACCGATCGAGGCGACCTCGATCTCGGCGCCGTCGTCCTCCTGTTTACGGAAGACGGCCACATGCCGTCCCTCGGGACCGAAGAAGCCGATGTACTCCATGTCGAAATTCGGCGGTTTGCGATAACCCGGCGGTGTCGGCGTCGGCGTCGGACGAGGGGCCCGTGGAGGTCGGGTCGCCCTCGGAATGGGCGTCGGCGGCGGGGTCAAATTTGGCGTGGGGGTCGGTGGCGGACCGAAAACGAATGGATTTCGGCTCTCGCCCGATTCTGCAGCCTCCGAGCCGATGCCCTCCACCGAAACGAGCTTCGGGAGCGGATGAGCTTGCCACTCCGGTTCCTTGACCGTCGAACCCGGACCGCCGAGACCCTCGGGACCCATCCACCGGAATGCGGCCCAGATCCCGACCAGGACAAGAATCACGAGAAGGACGATCTGACGGGTCTGGCTTGCGTCCATTTTCTTCATGACGCGGCCCCTTTCCCCGTCGACTCTGTGACCTCTTCAGGAGGCGCGGCTTCCCTTCCGCCCTCATCTCCGCGCTCCGGACCCGCCTCTGTTTCTTCGAGCTGAAGACTCCTGATGATCTTCTTTAAAGCCGAAGGGTCGGTGTGACTCAGGAAGGTCGAAACATCCAGTCGAATCTTAAGGTTTGTCGACCTCGGATCATCCTCGCCCTTGAAGGAAATACTGTCGATGATCAGGAACTGAGGGCTGGTCTGGAGGGACGAGAGAAGCTGACGGACCTGCTCATAAGTTCCTTCGACCGAGAATGAAATGACGAAACGGGTGCTTCCGTTATTCTTGTCTTCATTGACCGCATAGCCGAAAGACTTCGGGAACATCCCGGCATCTCTCGCTGCGGAACCCACGGCCCGCATGACCGCGGTCAATCGTTCATCGAGTTTCCCGAAAATCTGCTCGTAGACATGCTGGAGGTCCTCACTGGTCTGAGAAACCTCAGCACGTTCCCGGGCCGCCAGCTCGTTGACTTTTTCGAGGTGAATGACGGTCGCCCGAAGTTCCTCCAGTTCTGTCTCGAGAACACCCATTCGCCCCTGGGGACTGACGATCAGCCAGACAAGGACTCCCAGGCAGAGCAGGAAGAAAAGAGACACGGGGAACCACAGCCACCAGAGACGAATCCACGGGACAAAGCGCGACTTCATCGGCCTTCTCCCTCGGGGTCGTATCTGACCTCCAGATTGAAGAGGTACTGAATCGTCTCCCCGCTCTCCGGCCAGGTCTCCCGCCCGGGGACGGGATCGCTGAAACGGGGATCCCGGACCAGGGCATCGAGAAAATTAAGAAAGCCCTCGCGGTCCTGGGAGACCGCCTTGATGGTGAGGGAGATCCCCTCCTCACCATGGGAGGGCGAGACCGTCACGAGACGAACCTGCCAGGGCAGCACCTCACCGAGGTCGTCCAGAAGCCGGCCCCAGGAAAAGCGGTGTTCGCCCAGAACGGCGTTGACCGAATTCACTCTCCGCCTGAGAGCCGTCCACGGAACACTGTCCAGGGCCTTGAGATGCTCCTGGAGGCCGGCAATCAGTTCCGCCCGCCGTGCTTTCAGGCCATCCCTCTCGACCAGCAGCCCGGCGAGATCTTCCGACGACCGGTAGTAGAGACTCATGTCGATTCCGCCGATCACCAGACCAAGAATGAGCACCAGGACACTCATGACCCATACGGGTCGGACGTTGAGGTGGGGCCGGGAAGCAAGATTGGGAATATTCATGGCCTCCCCCCGACAAGCACCGAGGCCATCGCCTCGACGCGGCCACGACCCATCGCACCGGAAAGAACCGGGTCGGTGCATCCCTCAGGCCAGCGGAAGGAGGAGCGCCTCAGACCCTTCACCTCCTCGAGACTCCCGCCGAGATCTTCCTCCAGATCCGCGTCGGAAATAACGAGCAGGGTTTCGAGATCCTCACTGATCCCAAATGACTCCCTGATGAAGCTCTCCGCCATGATCAGCTCACGGAGATAGGTCTCCAGCCTTTCTCCCCGGACTGGAAGCGGCTTGGTTCTCAAGAACAAAATCGATTCACCCTCGACAAGCACCAGCGAAAAAAAGCCGGATTCCTGCTGCAGAACGAGACGACGTCGAGGAACCCCGGGCAATCGCAGCGCGAGGGACAGAATCCGAGGCAGGATGAGCCCGGGCCTCCATCTGAGGGAATCGAAAGCGGCTTCCAGACCCTCCAGGGCCTTCTCGATGCCGACCAGGCACAAAATCTGTCTCTTGTCCCGGAGCCGGCCCTGATCGTGGAAAGCCAGCCTGAGTTCCGCGGGAGGGATGGGGAGAATCTTCTTCAGGCGCCAGCGGATCACTTCTTCCATTTCATGGGTGGCCTTCGGGAGATCCTCTCCCTCGATCAGAAATACCCGCAGCCAGGCTGTCGGGAGAATAATCGCCGGACGCTTTGAGGCACGCACGCTCTGGTGAAGCTCGGCCAGAACACCCTTCAGATTCTCCAAATCGGCGGCCTGCAGACCCGCCGATCCCACCGTGAAAGTCCCTTCCGGAATTTCTCTGGCCGAACAGCGATGACCCAGCTTCGAATCCCGCCGCAGAAGAATCGCCGTTTCGGAATCAAAGCTCCATACCGTATCCGGCGGAGGACTGGAAAACTTCAACGGCCATCTCATTCGACGAAGGTCACCTTGTTGATATCCTGCAAAGTCGTTTCTCCCGCAAAGACTTTCTGGAGGGCACTTTCTCGGAGGAAGCGCATCCCTTCGGCCTTGGCCGCCCGTTTGATCTCGGCGGCCGAGCGCCGATCGATGATCAGCTGACGGATATTATCCGACAGGTTGAGAAGTTCGGCAATTGCCAGTCGACCCCTGAAGCCGGTCCCATTGCACTCGATACACCCGGCGCCCTCATAAAATGTGAAGTCCCGATAGCGGTCAGCCTCCAGACCGGAATCTTCAAGAACGTGATCGGGAACCCGGCAGGCCCTCTTGCAGTGAGGACAGATCTTCCGGACCAGGCGCTGGGCAAGAACACAGTTGAGGGCCGAGACGAAATTGTAGAGGTCGACATTCATGTTGAGGAATCGACCGATGACATCGACGACGTTATTGGCATGAACCGTCGTGAAAACCAGGTGACCTGTCAGGGCCGCCTGCACCGCAATACCCGCCGTTTCCTCGTCTCGAATCTCACCGACCATGACCTTATCGGGATCGTGGCGCAGAATCGATCGGAGCCCACGGGCAAAGGTGAGCCCCTTCTTCTCATTGACCGGGATCTGGGTAATCCCCTTGAGCTGGTATTCCACCGGATCCTCGATGGTGATGATCTTGTCCTCGGAAGACTGAATCTCCGCGAGGCAGGCATAGAGCGTCGTCGTCTTACCGGAGCCCGTCGGTCCCGTGACCAGCACCATACCGTAGGGCTCGTGGATGAACTTTCGAAGCTGGCGCCGCGTGTCCTCTTCCAGGCCCAGCACGGAGAGATTGAGCGTCTTGAACTCCGCATTCGTACTCTCTTTGTCCAGGATACGGATCACGGCGTCTTCCCCGTGAACCGTCGGCATGATGGACACGCGGAAGTCGATCGTCCGACCGCCGAAGCGCACCTTGAAACGGCCGTCCTGAGGGATCCGCTTTTCCGCAATATCCAACTCGGACATCACCTTGATCCGACTGACAATCGTCGAATGGTGGCGCTTGTCGATGGCCTTCATCGCCTGGTAAAGCACGCCGTCGATCCGGTACTTGACGATGACCTCGCGATCCTGGGTCTCGATGTGGATATCCGAGGCCCGACGCTGAATTGCATTGAAGAGAATCGTATCGACCAGGCGGATGATCGGAGACTGATCCGCCGTGATGCTGTCGATGGAGAGGACCTCTTCACCGTCCTCGGCCTCCTGGACCAGCTGCATCTGGAATCCCTCGGAGGCCTCATCGAGAACCCGCTGTGTGCTTTCACTCTTTTCAAGAACGTCGGCAATCCGGGAAGCAGGGCCGACCACGACCTCCAGTGGGCGCGCGAGAACCAGTTCCACCTCGTTCAGGCTCGACACATCCGAGGGGTCGGCCATGATGACTCGAAGGGTTTCTCCCGAGAGAGACTGGGGGAGGAACTGATAGCGAAGCATGACGTCGACTGGAATGATCCGGAAGAGTTCCGGATCGACGTGAAACTCATCCAGGGGATCATAGGGCAGGCCGAACCGGCGGGCCAGCTCTTCCGCCCGCTTGAGTTCTTCGTTCTCCGACTCCGGTCTGTGTTCCTGGTCCAGGAGTTCAAGAGTCTGGTCGAGGCTTTCTTTCGTCGTCACAATCTCATCCGATCTTCGAAACCAGAGTAAGCAGGGGATAATACACTGCCAGGAGCAGAATCGCGACAATCACACCCATCGTGACGAGAATGGCCGGTTCAAAGAGACTGACAATTCGACCAAGAGTAAACTCGATCTCCTCGTCGAAGAAATCCGAGGTGTGATTGAGCATTTCCGGGAGGGCGCCCGTGGACTCACCGACCCGCATCATGGCCAGGGCCATCTCAGGAACGGCCTTTGTATCTCCAACGGCTTCGGAAAGAGCGCGGCCTTCCCGGACCTCCTGAACACAGCCGCCCATCAAGCGGGCCAGCCAGGTATTGTTGATTGAGGTGGCGGCGGTATCCAGAGCCGGCACCATCGGCGTTCCGCCCCCGAGGAGAACACCCAGCGAACGGGTGAACTGGGACAGCGCAAAATGGCGGGCCAGTTTACCGACCAGAGGAACCCTCAAAATCCATCGATCAACGACCAGACGCCCCCGCGGCGTCTTCTTCCAGTTCCGAAAGAGGATATAGAGCAGAATGGCCCCGCCGCTGAGGGCGAGAAAATGCGCCTGCACGAATTTGGACAGTCCCAGCACCGCCCTCGTAATCAGCGGCAGCTCGGCGCCGAAACCATCATAAAAGGTCGAGAAACTGGGGATCACCTTGGCAACGAGAAGAATGATCAGGCCGATCGACAGGAGGACCAGGACCGCGGGATAGGACAGGGCCCCGATAATCTTCTTCCGGACTCCTTCCACGAGGTGCTGGTACTCGACATAACGGGCCAGCACACTCTCCAGCTCTCCGGAATGCTCCCCAGCCCGGATGCTGTTGGAATAGAGCCTCGGAAAGGCGTCACCGAGGGAACTGAAGGCATCGGAGAGGGAAATTCCCGTCGTAACCTGGGAATGCACCTTGTCCAGCAGCGCCGCGAAATGCTCCGAACTCTGCTGTTCCTTGAGGAGTTCCAGGGACTGGGCCAGGGGAAGCCCTGCATGAAGGAGGGTCTTCAGCTGCGTATTAAAGAGAAGAAAGTCCTGGGTCGGCACCTTCTCCCGACGATGCAGGAAGGGAATTCCCATGCCCCTTCGGGCCCTGCTGATCGAAAAGAGGTGAAAACCCTCGCTCTGCAGCTCCTTTCGCGCAGAGTCCTCTGAAGCTGCAACGCGATGCAACTCTAAAACGGCGCCATCCGGGGCGCCGACCCGACAGAGGAATTCAGGCACTAATTCTTCTCCGCAGGCAGCGCCTTGAGCACGAGCACCAGGCCTTCGCGGGCATTCTCCGAGATTCCCGCACCGATCGACAGCTCCTGGTTTTCCGAGAGAACAACCCGCGTCTTCAGAATCTGCCGAGGCTTCTGACCATCCACCGCCATCTGAAGAATGACCGGGCTGAGATCGAGGCGCAGAGCATTCGAGGCAATCCCAAAGGGAAGATTCTCCCGGCGATGATCAAAGGCCGTCAGCTCCAGTCGATAACTCTTGTCCAGCTTGAGTTCGAGGGTATCTCCCGTCCGACCCTGAAGCTCTGCACGCCCGATCTCGCTGTAGGCCTTGAAAGGAAACATCTTCTGCAGCCTTGCCGAGACCGAAAAGGGAACCTCGTCCTTCTTCAGAGACTCCACACCCCGGAGCAGCGTCACCTGAAGTCTGAAATTCTGCGGCTGGACGTCCATGTGAGCAATGAGTTTGGCAATCTGATCAATACGCTCTCTCTGATCCTTGACCGTGATCCGCCGCTGCGCCGGTTGGACCGTGATGCTTCCTTCGTTACTCAGGAGCTTCTGGACCGCAGCAGAAATCTCCGCCGGTTCGGCATACCTGATTCGAAAGACCTTGACGATCATCGTCGGCGCCTGCTGTGCCATCGAGGTCGAAATGGCGGCCGAACACAAAATCGTGCAGATGAGAACTCGAGACAGTTTTAAAGGATGAGACATCACAACTCCAGATCCTTGTCGACGATGAAATAGGCGGCTGAATTTCCATCTTCAGTATCGGCAAACTGATAGACCCGAAGACCTTCATGAGTCATCTCAAGGTCCATGCGCGGCGGCTGAGACTGATCGGATGCAACCCCGGCTGTGGGCTGAACCTCGGACGCGGCCACCAGACTCGCAGGAGACTCCAGACGAGCCCGGAAAAAACCCGCCGAAAGCACGAGCAGTACCGCTGCTGCTGCAGCATACCACCACCTCTGCGGTCTGCGAATTCGTTTCCTCAGCCTTTCCTGTCGGATCATGGCGCCAAGATCACGAAGGCATCGCTCGACGCCTTCCGAATCAACCGGTTTCTGCGATGAACTCAAGAAGAACATCGCGGGGTCCTCTTCCATGGCCCGCGCCCTGCAGATCTCACAGGATTCGAGATGGACCCGCAGCTCTTTCCGACGGCTTTCATTAAGCTCATCATCAAGATAGAGGGGAAGAAGACGGCTCAGGTCGCTGCAGTTCATGATCGTGTCCTCCGGGAGGCGGGCAGGTATTCAGGAAATCGGGCGGCAAGCTCGGCTCTCAGCACCTTTCTTGCCTGAAAAATATGGTTGCGTACGGTTGTCGGCGAACAGTCGAGAATCTTTGCCACTTCCGAACTCTCGACACCCTCGATTTCCCTGAGGACAAAGGCCGCCTGTTGCTGCGGGCTGAGCAGAGGAAGAAGGACACTGAGAACCTTCTCGACATCGTTCCCACTGACCCGTTCCGAACTCGGGCGAGCTTCGCCCACCACACGCAAACGATGTTCCATTCCGTTTTCGTGGGCACGCAATCGACTCTTTCGGGCCCGAATCACATCAATGGCCAGATTCGTTCCAATTCGATAAAGCCAGGTGGCGAAACTCCATTTCGGATCATAGCGCTTGAGTTGCCGCCATGCCTTGAGCAGTGCCATCTGCACCACGTCCCAGGCCTCCGAATCATCCCTCAGGATCCGCGATATCGCTCGATGCAGACCTCCCGAGTGGCGACGCGCCAGCTCTCCAAAGGCATCGTCATCGCCATCCCGGGCCGCAGCGGCCAGGCGCCGATCATCCAGGGGCGGGTCCTGCGACTTCTTCGTACTCACGACAGATAGAATCTCCCTCATCAGCAGCATCTCCGCCGAGTCTACGAAGGAGGCCGCCGGAGCGTCTAGAACTCAGAGCTATTCTATCCCGGATTTTCGGCGAGAACCGCGACCGGAGGCCGCTTCTCCCTGAAATAGCAGTCCTCGGGACCTCTCCATCTTCAGCCAGTGGCAATTGCTGCGTCACCCCTCCAGGGGACCGGAGGCTGAGCGTGGTCCCCGGCGCAAAGTGATTTCCCCCATCCCGGTGGCGTCACAGAATTGTTGGAGTAGAAGTCAATAGTGTACGCGAGCGGGCTCGCCGGCAGGTCCAGCCTGCCGCTGACGCAGGTGTTCCCTCCGCAGCTCTCCACCCACATCAAGAGAGGCTGGTTCATCAGGTGATTGGGACCCTCGTCGGCGTCTCCCACCTGTGTCCGGTACCCTCACAAAACCGTCGCCGAAGATGCTGTATCGGGCGAGGCGAGAACAATACCGGGGCGGGGATTCGGACCCCGCCCCGGCTGTCTCTCCTGATGAGCAATTGCCCGAAACTGAAGACCTCAGTCCTGGTGCCTGCTGCCCTTGATCCGTGCCTCGAGGCTCATGCTCTTCGGCTGACCGTAGACCTCGGGAACGAGGTAGCTGCCCTGCTCCTCGGCGGGTTTGTCCTCGACGACGGGAATCCGGTGGGCGTCGGCCCAGGGATCGTGCCGGATGCCGGTCACCTGCCAGGAAACCTTGACCATGCCGAGGTTGGTTCGGATGACGAAACGGCCGTCCTTGATCTCCTCGGCGACGAT
>JANTFG010000132.1 GCA_024763555.1 Thermoanaerobaculales bacterium | reverse complement strand
TGGCCGCCTTCCCTGATTCCGTGTGAGTAGGCGACACTTCCGTTTTCATCGAGAATCTGAAAGTGGAATCGATCCCGAAGCCCCTTTTCGGCAAGACATGCGTCAACAAGGGTATCGATCCGAAAAACACCGTTGATATATCCGAGAATCTTCCCATCAGATCCCCGGACCCGTCGATAGGAAGCAATTCCCCGGCCGCCCTGAAGCAGACTGATGACCGGAGTCAGGGAAATCCCAGGCCGGCCCGTCGCCCTCTCCAGGGACGCCGGCACTCCGGGGCTTTGATGCCTGTGGAGATCTTTCCCGAGAGCCGCCTCGTTGCCGGCCTCCGGAACAGTGATCCGGATGAACCAGCTCTCATCAATCCAGTTCAATGCCTGGAAGCCGGGATAAAGGTCGATGAGATCCCCAGCCGCCTTCCTGAACTCCTCCGGATGCCCCTGGAAATCCCTCACCCAATGGGACCCCATCTGTTCGACGACGGCCAGCCTCGTCTGCATCCAGGCCTCCAGCCTCAACTTCACCTGTTCAGTCGTGACCCGGGTTTCCATCTCCTTCGCGGAGGCCTCGCTGTGAAGAAAAGCCCGCCAGGAGAACAGGAGTACGGCAGTCGAGAACAGGAAGAATAACATCGGCAGCCAGAAGCTCAGCCACCACCTCCGGCCTTCCCAGCTCCCGGAGGTATCCCGCTGAGGTTCAGCGGGCGCCCGGCCGCGAACCGGCCCCTGCGATTGAGAATCGTCTCCCATGCTCATCCTGAAGCCAGTATAGCGCGATTGAGAGCCCATGCGGAGTCATCTCCTGAACCCACCCTCTATTCAGCCTCGAAAATCCTTTCATCGCTTGTGAATTCGCCATCCCTGTGCTATAAGAGGGGCCGCTGCTTTCTGATGAAAGTGGGCCGATGGCCCACTTTTTTTACTGGCAGCAGAAAGGCTTGAAAGCAGAGAAGATGCGCTTATCGCCAGAACTCACCGAGCAACTCCGGGCCATCGTCGAGGACGAAGGTCTCGAGCTTCTTGCCACGGAGGTCCATGGATCCGGTTCGAAGATGATCCTTCGTCTGGTCGTTGATGGAGTCCGGGGAGTTTCCCTCGAAAAGTGCGCATCGATCTCCCACCAAAGCTCCGCCCTGCTTGATGTCGAGGACCCTTTTTCGCACCACTATACCCTTGAGGTCTCCTCACCCGGGCTGGATCGAAAATTCTATTCCGAGAAGGACTATGAGACATATGCGGGACATCGGGTCCTGATCAAAATGGCACCGGCCTACCGCCCGGTTCGCCGATGTTCCGGGAAGCTGGAAACACTGAAGGACGGCATCGTTTACATCTGCAGCGATGACGAGAACAGACTGGAACTCCCTTTGGATCAGATTCTTGAAACCCGCCTTGAAATCGACTGGAAGCGGGTGATGAAGGAAGGAAAGACGAATCGATGAAAATCGACATCAATACTCTCGTACGCCAGGTCGCGTCAGAACGCGACATCGAGCCCGAAAAGCTGATCGAGGCTATCACCGAGGCCATCGCGTCTGCGGCCCGCAAACACTATAAACAGCCGGCTGTCCGCTGCGAGATTGATCCTGAAAGCGGCGAAGTCAGCTGCTGGTCCATCCGACGCGTCGCTGAAGCACCGGACGAGGACACGGAAGACACACTGGAAGCCGGGGAGATTACGCTCGAGGAAGCACGAGAGATCAAGGCTGACGCTGAGATCGGAGACGAAATCGTTCTCGAGACTCTGGACACCGATCAGCTTGGAAGGATCGCAGCCCAATCCGCCCGCCAGGTTCTCTTCCAGAGGGTCCGCGAAGCGGAACGCTCGGTGATTTACCAGAACTACATCGGACGTGTCGGCGAAATGCTCAACGGGATCGTCAAGAGGATTGAACGCGGCGCGGTCATCGTCGAGCTCGGTGACACCGAGGGAATTATCCCCAGAAATCACCAGGTCCGGCAGGAACACTACAGCAGCGGAGATCGGATCAAAGCCGTTGTCGTCGATGTCACCATGGATGCCTCACGCCCGCAGGTCGTACTCTCGAGAACGGATAACTCCCTTCTGATCAAGATGCTGGAGATGGAAGTCCCGGAAATCTACGACGGCTCGGTCATCGTTAAGAAATGCGTCAGGGAGCCCGGCGAGAGAGCTAAGGTCGCCGTCTTTTCCAAGGACCGGGATATCGATCCGGTCGGCGCCTGCGTCGGCCTCAAGGGATCCAGGGTTCAGGCCATCACGCGGGAACTCAAGGGTGAGAAAATCGATATCATTCCGTGGAACTCCGATCTCGTCACCTTCGCCCAGAACGCGCTGGCGCCGGCGAAGATCAACCGGGTGGCGGTCAGGGAAGAACCGGTACGCATTCCCGTGCTGGATCAGGACGGGGCGGCACTCCTGAATGAGGATGGGGAGCCCATCATCGAGGAAAGCAAGGAAATCGTCCTCGACGTCATTGTGGGAACCGAACAGCTCTCCCTGGCAATCGGGCGAAGGGGCCAGAATGTACGACTCGCGTCGAAGCTTCTGGATTCCCGCATCGAGATCAAGAGTGAAGACGCGGTCAAGGACGAACTGGCCTCCGCTCTGGCCTCGATGCTTCGCGACATGGAAGGCATCGAAGAGGAGCCTGAAGTACCGGATGTTCAGGAGATCGACTACGATCTTCTGATCCCGCTGGAAGAAATGGAAATGATCACCGATCGACTTCGGGAGCGCCTTGAAGGCCACGGCATTCATACGGCCCAGGACGTACTCTCTCGAAACGCCGATGAACTGGCCACGATTCCCGGCATCGGACCGGTGACGGCCCAGCGTCTGATCGACATGGTCCAGCAGACGGTGGACAACGCGAGAGCTGAGGCTGCAGAAGCCGAAGCCTTGGAGGAGTAATGCAGCAACTGCGTGTGATTGACCTCGCCCACACGATGGGAATCTCGACCAAGGAGCTGATCTTCAAGCTCAGGTCCATCGGCGTGACGGTCGAGTCGGAGGAGGACGTACTCGAACTCTCGACAGTCCGAGCCATCATCACCGGGGAAACCCTCCAGCGTCGCCCTCGTGAGGTGATCGTGCGCCGCGAGAACAGGGAGGCGGAGGCTCAGAGCGCCTCGGCCAGAGAACGTCTTGCGCGCCGACGTCGCCGGCAGATGGTCGAGACCGACCACGAGATCGTCGAAGTCCGCGCGACAGGCACTGCTCCGGCGAAAGATACTGAGGAAGAGCCCGTGACCCAGGCCGAGGCGAACCTCGAAGCCGGCGAGGCGAAGGAAGAGATTCCGACGGCGGAAGAGATCGAGACCACTGAAGCGGCCGAAGTCACCGAGACACTGGAAACCGTTCCGGAAGAAGCGGTCGAAGAGGAAGCGGTCGAAGAGGAAAGCTCAGCCGAGGAAGAGACGGAGGCTGAAGAAGCTGAGAGCGAGCCGGACACTCCTGCCGTCGAGGAGGCGCTCCCTCAGGAAGATGAAGGGGAAGAAGAAGAGGGCGAGGAAGAAGTCAAGCCGGAGCCCTCCGTCAGCGAGGAGGAGTTCACCTCGAAACGGCAGGAAGAAGCGGAAGACAAGCCGACTCGCATCAAGGCGAGCCGGGCCAAGACCCCTCTCGAACGCAGCCTGAGGGCCCTGTCTCCAGATGAGATCAAGCAGCGTCTCCAGGACCAGAAGAAGGCCGAAATCCGGCGCAAAGAAGAGAAGAGCAAGGCCCGCGTCAAAGGCCCGGCAGGGAGGAAAGCCAAAGCCGCCGCCGATGCCAGGGAGATTCGGGAGCTTCTCAGCAAGTTTGAAGAGCAGAAGGTCAAGGGAGCAACGGAAAGCGGCCCCGCACCCGGCGCCGGACGGCCCTCCCGCCAGCGCCCCGGTGGGCCGAAACTCTCCAAGAAGGCCAGGCGCCGGCAGAACCAGCAGGATTCCGAGCGCCGGGCCGCACCGCCGAGGCCATCGCGCGCCATTGAATTCCGGGACGGGAAGAAACCCGAGGGGCCGATTATCCTCTCCGAAATGGTGACGGCCCGAGAGCTCGCGGAAAAGCTCAACATTACCGCCAAGGCCCTGCTCGGAATGCTGATCCAACGCGGAATGATGGTAACAACCAACCAGGTGCTTCCCCACCAACTGGCTGAGGAACTCTGTGCAGAACTCGAAGTGGACGCCATGGTGGCGACCGCCGAGGAACTCGTAGAATTCGAGCAGGAAGAATCCCAGGAAGATCTGGGCCCGATGGAGAGTCGTCCGCCTGTTGTGACCGTCATGGGCCACGTCGACCATGGGAAAACCTCCCTTCTGGACGCCTTGAGGTCCAGCCGCATCGCCGAGCAGGAGGCCGGAGGAATCACCCAGCATGTCGGCGCCTCCAAAATCACGACAGAGGATGGACGCACCGTCGTCTTCGTCGATACGCCGGGGCACGAGGCCTTCACCCAGATGCGCGCACGTGGCGCCCAGGTGACGGATATCGTCGTACTCGTTGTCGCGGCGGATGACGGCGTCATGCCCCAGACCCGTGAGGCCATCAATCACGCCCGCGCGGCCAAGGTGCCCCTGATTATTGCGCTGAACAAGATCGATAAGGCCAACGCGAATCCCGATCGTGTGAAGCAGCAGCTTTCCGAGGTCGAGATTCTCGTCGAGGACTGGGGAGGAGACGTCCCCTGCATCGAAGTCTCGGCAAAGCAGGGAAAAGGAATCCAGGAACTGCTGGACATGATCCTCCTGGTCGCCGAGATGCGCGAGCTTAAGGCGCCAAAGCAGGGCGCCGCTCGCGGAATCATTCTCGAAGCACGGAAAGAAAAGGGCCGGGGTCTCGTCGCAACGGTCGTCATCAAGGCGGGGACCCTCCGCGTGGGAGATCCTTTCTTCTGCGGATCCACCTCCGGGCGCATCCGGGCCCTGGCGGACGATCTCGGAAAACGGATCAAGGAAGCCGGCCCTTCGGACGCCGTCGAGGTCATGGGCTTTTCCCAACTTCCGAATGCCGGAGATATTCTTCAGGTCGTCGAATCCGAAGACCGCGCCCAGGAAATCGCCTCCTTCAGATCACAGAAGGAACGGGAGGAAAGCTTCGCGACCAGTCGAAAAGTTTCGCTGGACAACCTCTTTGAGCAGATCTCGGCCGGCGAGCAGAAGGAACTCAACGTCGTCATCAAAGCCGATGTTCAGGGCTCCGCCGAAGTGTTACGCGAAGCCATGAATTCCCTCGGCACCGACGAGGTGAGCATCAACGTGCTGCACGCATCGGTGGGAGCGATCACAACCAACGACGTCATGCTTGCCACCGCTTCAGAGGCGATCGTGATCGGATTCAATGTCCGACCCGAGCGAACCGCCCGCGAACTCGCGGAAAGCGAGAAGGTGGACATTCGGCTCTACACGGTCATCTACAACCTCATCGACGACATCAAGAAGGCCATGGTCGGTCTGCTCGAGCCCGAGTTCGAAGAGAAGATCCTCGGTCAGGCTGAGGTCCGTGAGGTCTTCCGTGTACCGAAGATCGGCGCCATCGCCGGTTGTCACGTCACCGAGGGCATCATCACCCGTACGGCCAAGGCGCGTCTGCTCCGGGATAACGTCGTCGTCTATGAGGGCGCGATCTCCTCCCTCCGTCGTTTCAAAGACGATGTCGCGGAGGTTCGTTCCGGATTCGAATGCGGAATCAGCCTGGAGAAGTACCAGGACATCAAGATCAGCGATGTCATCGAAGCGTATCAAATGGTTGAAATCGAGCGGACTCTCTAAGCCCGGCAGGGAGCAATGAGCGATTCCACGCCTCTCTTCGTCGGCCTGGGCCGTCTGGAACTTCAGATTCCGGAAGCCCGGAGCCTCAAAGAGAAGCGAAACCGGACCCGCTCGCTGATCGAGCGGATTCGGGCCCGACACCAGGTGCTCCTGATCGAGTCCGGTTATCGGAACCTGCACCAGCGAGCCGGATACTCCATCTGCGGAATTTCAACGGATATTGGAGATATCGAGGCCCGCTTCGGGCGAATCGAGCGAACGATCGACCTCAACTGGGATGGACGGATCCTCCTCTGGGAGGTTGAGTTCCTTCAGATGTGAGCCGAGCCCCGGCCCCTGGAGGGATTCTCCCCCGGGGGTGTCGGACAAGCCAAAAGGAGAACAAGATGTCCCGCAGTGGATTCAACCGAAATCAGCGACTCGAGGGGGAGATCAGAGCCGTCCTCTCCGAGACCCTTCTCCGGGGGGTCAAGGATCCCCGCCTCGAGGGTGTCGTGGTATCTGCGGTGCGGCTCAACCGGGACCGAACCCATGCAATGGTCTATTTTTCCATATTCGGCGATGCCGAGCGGCAGCGCCAAGCCGCCGACGGATTCGGCGCAGCGACTTCCTTTCTCCGAGGAGAACTGGGAAGACGAATGCGTCTGAGGATTCTTCCTTCTCTGGAATTTCACCGCGACGATTCCTATGAATACGGCGATCGCATCGAGAGACTTCTTGAAGATCTGCACCGGAGCGAGGGAGAAGAGCAATGAGTGGAGAACATCCGACCCTCCGTGAAATTCTGCACCGTCTGCAGCGTTCGAAGCGCATTCTGATTGTCGGCCATCTCAGCCCTGACGGCGACTGTATCGGGGGCGCCATCGGCTTTGCCGAGCTGGCGGAGAAGATGGGGGTCGACGCCACGATCTTCAATCACGATCCTCTGCCGACCGGTCTTGCCGAACTTCCGGGCGCCGAAAAAATCCGCTCAGGCGCCACGCTTCCCGAGGATTTTCCCTCGGCCTTCGATCTCGTGGTCTGCATGGAATGCCCCAGCCCCGATCGCACCGGCTTTGAAAATCTGCACCGGCTCCCGATCCTCAACATCGACCATCACCGGGCCAATACCCGCTACGGCGAAATCAACTTCCTTGATGAAGAGGCGCCCGCAGTCGGGGAGATGGTCTGGCGCCTGTTCAACCTCGCGCCGGTCCAGCCTTCAAAGGAAGCGGCCACGGCACTTTTTGCGGCCCTGTCCACGGACACCGGAGATTTCCGCTACTCCAACGCAACGGGAGAGGCCTTCCGAGCCGCCGCGGAGATGGTGGAGTGGGGCGCCGAACCAACCCTGGTCGCGGAACTGGTTCACCAGCGTCGATCCGAGGGAGCTGTTCGCCTGATGGGTGAAGCCCTCCGGAGCCTTCACCTGGAGTCCGGTGGCCGGCTGGCCACGATCGAGGTCGATCCTGATGCCTTTGCCCGCAGTGGAGCGAAACCGGCGGATACGGATGAGATCGTCAACCTCCCGCGGTCCATCGCCGGAGTTGAGATCGTCGCTTTTCTCAAGGAGCTGGAAAAAGGCGCCGTCAGAATCAGTCTCCGCTCAAAGGGGAAACTGGATATTCGTTCCGTCGCCGTCGAGTTTGGAGGAGGCGGCCACACCAACGCTGCGGGATGCACCATTGAAGGTACGATGAGCCGGGCAAAAGAGCAGCTCCTGCCCCGCCTCAGGCTCCTGCTTGGAAATGCATCATGAGTCGGCGCCGACCTCCCCGGATCAGCGGGATGCTGCCGGTCGCCAAGAGAAGCGGACCGACCTCCCACGACATCGTCGATCTGGCCCGCAAGGCCCTCCGGGAACGGCGGATCGGGCATACCGGAACCCTGGATCCCATGGCGGAGGGTCTTCTCCTCCTCTGTGTCGGCAAGGCGACTCGACTGCAACAGTATCTCCTCGACTGGGAGAAGGAATACCTGGGCGAGATCCGTCTCGGCTGGGCCACGGATACCTACGACACCGAGGGTGAGATCACGACCGAAAAGACCACGCCACCGATGATCGGGGACGAGGAACTCCGCAGGCTCGAGGACGAATTTTCAGGGAGCTATGATCAGCTCCCCCCAGCCTTTTCCGCCAAGAAAATCGGTGGGAAAAAGGCCTACGAGCTGGCTCGAAAGGGTGAAGAGGTCAAGGTTGAGCCCCGGGAAGTCCACGTCCACTCCCTCCGGATCAGTCGGGAGGATGAAGAAACTCTGATCGTCCGCTTGACCGTCTCAAGTGGCTTTTACGTTCGTTCCCTCGCCCATGATATCGGGCTGAAACTGGGTTGCGGAGGGCACCTCAGGCGCCTCGAACGCCTGAGAATCGGTCCCTTCGAGACCTCAGACGCCCTCCCCCAGGTCGATCTCGAGAGGGCTGCAGTTCCGGAGGAGATCCTCGAGGGCCATCACTGGGTTCCGCTCGAGAAGTCGCCCCTGCCCTTTCAAACCCTGGAGATCAACCCGGGCGCCGCCCAGCGCTTCGTCAACGGCCAGGAGATCGTCGTCCTCGGAAAGCCGGAGGATCAGAACAGCCCGGGGGCTCGTCTGGGGATCGCCTGCGAGGGAAGCCTGCTCGGGATCGGAACGGTCCAGCATCTTCTCGCCCGGGGCAGAACTTTGGGGATCCGTCCCTCCCTGGTCCTCAACCCGGACTTCCGGATCTGAAAGACGCGATACCGGACGCTCTCAGCAGGGGCAGTGCTCAAAGGGACGGCTGGAAATCTCCTCCAGTCGCATCAGACGGACATTCGAGTTCTCCGCCCGAGCCTCCTTCAGGGCCTTCCGCGCCTCCCCGACCGGATCCCGAACAACATGGACTTCGATGTTCTTCGCGGCCTCCATGATGCCTGCAACCGCCGGATGAATTTCCCTACGGCAGTAGAGATCGCACATCGACACCTCCTCCTCAGCAAGGAAAGCACCTAGATTTTCAGCGTCGAATCTTGAGACCGCATCCTTGTGAACGATCAGCCGGGTCAAAGCCATGATCTGCACCTCCACCCTGGATAACCTCCGGGCGTCTCGCATTATTCGGAAGGGACGGCGATCGTTGGCCTGAGGAGCGAAGGGGACCGGGACCGCAAGCGCAACCGCCACCCATTCCGACACAGTAATCCGCAGCGGGAACCGGAACGACGACCGCAGCCCGCTCTCAGGCGCCGAGACGCCTGAGAGCAGCTCTGGGCACGAAGGCCCCCGCGGGCCGAGGAAATAAACCCGCTCTATTTTCCGGGTGTCGCCGGCGCCGGGCCGCCCTCCGGAACAACCGGAACGATTTCGGCTTTCTCTCGGAGGCCCTTGAGCAGATCCTGGACTTTCTTTCCCTGTGCTTCCCTGGTCAGGCCCTGTTTGATCCGGCCCTTCGCTTCGTCCAGAGAAACCGTTCCCGCATCTTTGTGCTCCTCAACCTTGATGACGTGGTAACCAAAGCGGGTTTCGACGATATCGGAAATTTCGCCGGGCTTCAGCGCGAAGGCGGCTTCGGAGAAAGCAGGGACCATCCGGTCCTTCGAGAAGAAACCGAGCTCGCCTCCCGAGGAAGCACTTGGGCCCTCGGAGACTTCCTTCGCAAGGGCGGCAAAATCCTCTCCTTCAAGGGCACGTTTACGTGCGGCTTCCGCCCTGGCTCCGGCTTCGGCCTTGGTCTTTTCATCGGCATCGGGGGCCACCTTAATGAGAATGTGCCGGGCCTTGACCTGTTCAGGCATCTCAAAATACTTGGGATTGTCCTTGTAGAAAGCGGCCACTTCCTCATCTGAGACCTTGATTCCTTCGCTCAGCTGTGCCAGCAGTTTGTCAAGGAGTTTTGAATCTTTGATGAGGGAACTCAGGCGTTTCCGGTCCAGTCCCTGCTGCGTCAGAGCGGCGTCCAGCTTCTCGGCGCCCCCTGCATTGGTCTCCGCCTGTTCGACGGCCTTGGCGATTTCTGCGGGGTCCACCGTGAGTTTCCGCCGCTTTGCCTCCTGCACCAGGAGAAGGCCGTCAATGACCTGCTGCATCGCGGCTGATCCGATCTTCTGGGGATCGACCTGCTGACCGGACTGTGCCATCTGTTGCGCCATCTGCTGAGCTGTCGTCTTAACCTCGTCGGCGCGGACCGGATCTCCGTTCAC
>JANTFG010000131.1 GCA_024763555.1 Thermoanaerobaculales bacterium | reverse complement strand
CTCTTTCTTCGAACCAATGAGCAGGCCCGGCGTGAACGCCGCAGCGTCAAGGAACTCCTCCAAACCAGCGAGGAACTCCTCGACGAGCGGGCCGAGGAAAACGTTGTCGAGAAACTTCAGATTTTCGCCAAGATCAACGACCTGGACGAGGAATCCAAGGAACTCCGCCGCCGTCTCGCTCGCTGTAAAAAAGCAGGAAAGCGCTATCAGGAACTCTCCGACAAAATCGACGCCAATACCGCTGATATCGCCATTTTAGTCCGTCGTGCGGATTTTACGACGACGACCCGGAACCGTCTGCTGACCTTTTTCAACGAAGTGGACCGCCAGTTTTCCATTCCCGTCCTGACGATTTCGAAGGACAGGAAGAAACTCGGGCACGAGCGGAACAAGGAGCGACGCCATTTCTATCAGGACAGGATTGCACGCTACGAGCAGGAGCTGGAACATTTGGAAGAACGTTTCCGGATTCCCTACGACGACCTCAAATCCCTGCTCGCCGAGATTCGACGTGGCGAAAACGCCACCGACACCGCGAAACAGGAACTCATCGTCGCCAACCTTCGGCTCGTGGTTTCCATCGCCAAAAAATACACCAACCGCGGCCTCCAGTTCCTCGATCTGATTCAGGAGGGGAACATCGGGCTGATGAAGGCCGTCGATAAGTTCGAATACCGTCGGGGCTACAAATTCTCGACCTATGCAACATGGTGGATCCGCCAGGCGATCACGCGGGCCATTGCCGACCAGGCCCGGACGATCCGTATTCCGGTTCACATGATTGAGACGATCAATAAGCTGACGCGCACAACACGGATGCTGGTCCAGGAACTTGGCCGCGAGCCCTCGATCGAAGAGATCGCCGAGCGGATGGAAATGCCCGTCTACAAAATCCGAAAGATCCACAAGATCTCTCAGGAGCCGATCTCCCTGGAGACTCCGATCGGAGAAGAAGAGGACTCCCATCTCGGCGACTTCATCGAAGATACAGGTTCGGTATCTCCGATCGACGCCGTCATCATGAGGACCCTCAAGGATCACACAAACAATGTCCTGAGGTCTCTGACCCCCCGTGAAGAACAGGTCCTCAAACTCCGTTTTGGTATTGGCGATGGTACCGAGCACACCCTCGAAGAGGTTGGTCGCACCTTCAACGTCACCCGGGAGAGAATCCGCCAGATCGAGTACAAGGCCCTCCGAAAGTTGCGTCACCCCTCGCGCGCTCAGGTTCTCAAGCCCTTTTCGGATAACTCAAGCTGAAAGTAAAACTTGCCGGACCCGAGATCACGGGTTAACATAGCGGCCGGGGCCTATAGCTCAGCGGTCAGAGCCGCCGGCTCATAACCGGTCGGTCCCAGGTTCGAATCCTGGTGGGCCCACCAACGTTGACAGATCACGGCGGGCTGTGGCCGTGAGGAGAGCCTCGACGAGGGGGGATCGTTGAAAACTACACTGCAAGACTTGATTCTGATGGTTCGACTCCAGAAAATCTATTCCGAGATTGCCGGGCTTTTCGATGAACGCCGGACCGAACCCCCCGAGGTGGAGGAGCTGCATCAGCAGAATCTGCAACGGAAACAGGAGCTTGCGGGCCTGGAATCCCAGATCAGCGAATTGAGGGAAGAAATTTCCGGAGTTCGTCGAAAAGAAGAAGAATCCGCTCTCGAACTGGAACACTTCCAGAAACAGAAGAGCATGGTCCAGAACGAACGGGAGTTCACGGCCGTCATCTCGGAAATCGATTTTGCAACACGCTCGCTTGAGGAGGCCAAGACCCGGCGCGAGGAACTCGAGAACAACATTGCCGATCTCGAAGCCAATATCGAGACCCGCCAGAAAGAAATTCCGGAGGAAGAGGCCGCTCACCGGGAGATTACCGAGAACTGGGACAAACGAAAGGCTGAAATCAAGGAACGGATTCAGGACCTCGCGCTCCAGGCCCGCGCCATCGAAGAGGAACTGACCCCCAAAAACCGGGCTCATTTTTTGCGCCTTTTAAAGAGCAAACATGGCGTCGCCATTGCTCCTGTGGTTGAGGGCGCCTGCTCGATGTGTCACTTCAAACTCCGACCCCACCTCCAGCAACGCGTCCGTCGATGCGAGGAGACCATTACCTGTGAGCATTGCCTGAGAATCCTCTACCTTGAGGAATCTCTGAAAGACTGAGCCTTATGAAATCGCGGTTGGACCGGATCCGCCGAACAATCCGGGATGCCGCACTGCGTTCAGGCCGCAGCGAAATCGACATCCGCCTTGTCGGGGTCAGCAAGAGACACAGGGCCTCCGAAATCTCCCTGGCCCTCGAGGCCGGAATGACGGACATCGGTGAGAACCGAATTCAGGAGGCGGCTGAGAAGAAGCCCCGGATTCAGCAGCCCGCCCGCTGGCATCTCATCGGCCCCCTTCAGCGGAACAAGGCACGAAGGGCCCTGGAGATTTTCGACATCGTCCACACCATGGACCGGAGAGAAATCGTCGAAAGGATCCAGTTTCTCCTGGCAGAACACTGGCCGGGGAGAAATCTCCCAGTCCTGATGCAGATCAACATCGGAAGAGAGCCTCAGAAGGCAGGTGTTCTGCCGGATGAGGCGGGGGAACTCGGCCGCGAGATCCTCAGCAACGCCCCGAATCTTCGGCTCGTCGGAGTGATGAGCATCCCGCCTTTCGTCGACGAGCCCGAGGAGAGCCGACCGTTTTTCTGCGAGTTACGGAGACTCCGCGATGAACTGGAGCAGAGACTCGGTCATCCCCTTCCGGAACTCTCGATGGGGATGTCGGCCGATTACGAAGTCGCCATCGAGGAGGGCGCCACGATGGTTCGGATCGGGACGGCTCTTTTTGGTTCCCGGAGCCCGGAGGAGTCATGAAATGGCACCCCGAGGACATTGAGGAACTCGTCAGGCGCCTGAGGGACTTTCGGCGGGGATGCCGCGTGACGACCCTGACGGAGGTGGAAAAGGAGCGACGCTCTCCCTTCCACCTGCTGGTCGCCTGCATCATCTCTCTGCGTACCAAGGATGAAGTGACCGGAGAGGCTTCGGCTCGACTCTTCAGACTGGCGGACACGCCCGCAGACCTCGGAAAACTCAGAAAAGAGGAGATCGAAGCGGCGATCTACCCGGCGGGTTTTTACAGAAACAAGGCCGGCCAGCTCAAGACGATCGGCGGGATTCTCGAGGAGAAATACGGGGGCGAGGTCCCGGCAGATTTTGAGTCCCTGCTCGCCCTCCCCGGGGTCGGCCGAAAGACCGCCAACCTCGTTCTCGGCCTCGGTTTTGGAATCCCGGCCATCTGCGTCGACACCCACGTCCATCGCATCCCGAACCGCCTGGGCATGGTCTCGACCTCCACGCCCGAGCAGAGTGAAAAGGCCCTTGAGAAACTTTTGCCCAAGAATTGCTGGATCGACATCAACGATCTGCTGGTGACCTTCGGTCAGAACTGCTGCAAACCGATTTCGCCCCTGTGCTCCTCCTGTCCTCTCGACGATCTCTGCGAGAGAATCGGCGTTGAGAGCCATCGCTGAGGATCGATGCTGAGAGAACTCTTTTCCGACCCCGCGCTCCTGCAGTCTCTCGGGAAACAAAAACTCCCGGGCCAGGCCCGGGAGTTTTCTCTTCTGGTTTTCGGAAAGGAAGTTAGAAGCCCATTCCACCCATGCCGGGATCGGCGGGCATTGCAGGCTCTTTCTTCTCTTCCGGAATCTCGGTCACCATGGCCTCGGTGGTCAGGAGCAGACCCGAGATCGAGGAGGAGTTGAGCAGCGCGTTCTTCGTCACCTTGGCGGGATCGATGATTCCAGCGCCGACCATGTCGACGATCTCGCCCGTGGCGGCGTTATAACCCGTGGTACCCTCGGCCTCACGGATCTCACGCACGATGACGGCCGCTTCCTCAACACCGGTGTTGAGGATGATCTGGCGGGTCGGCTCTTCAAGCGCACGGAGGAGGATCTTGACGCCGGTGTGGACGTCGCCCTCGGTCTCATTTAGGAGCTTCTCGACGGTATCCATCGAGCGGAGAAGGGCCACACCACCACCGGGGACGATGCCTTCCTCGACCGCAGCCTTCGTCGCATGCAGGGCATCTTCGACGCGGGCTTTCTTCTCTTTCATCTCGGTCTCGGTGGCCGCACCGACCTGGATCTGGGCCACGCCGCCGACGAGCTTCGCGAGACGCTCCTGGAGCTTCTCTCGGTCGTAATCGGAGCTGGTCTCCTCGATCTGGCGCTTGATCTGCTGCACCCGGCCGAGAACCGCTTCCTGCTTGGACTCATCGTCATCGTCGACGACGATCGTGGTGTCATCCTTGGAGATCACAATCTTCTTGGCGTTGCCGAGATCATCCCAGGTGACGTTCTCGAGCTTGATGCCGAGATCCTCGGAGATCATCTTGCCGCCGGTCAGAATGCCGATATCCTCGAGCATGGCCTTGCGGCGGTCGCCGAAGCCCGGCGCCTTGACGGCGCAGACCTGCAGGGTGCCGCGAAGTTTGTTGACAACCAGGGTCGCCAGAGCCTCACCCTCGATGTCCTCGGCGATGATCAGGAGGGGCTTGCCCTGCTGGGCGATCTTCTCGAGTACGGGGAGGAGATCCTTCATGTTGGAGATCTTCTTCTCGAAGATCAGAATCATGGCGTTCTCGAGCACGACTTCCATGCGCTCGGGATCGGTCACGAAATAGGGGGAGAGATAGCCGCGGTCAAACTGCATGCCCTCGACGACCTCGAGGGTGGTGTCCAGGCCCTTGGCCTCTTCGACGGTGATGACGCCGTCCTTGCCGACCTTCTCCATCGCATCGCGGATAATCCGGCCAATCTCATGATCGGAGTTGGCCGAGATCGAGCCGATGTGGGCAATGGCGTCACCCTCGATGGGCTTGGCCAGATCGGCGATGAATTCAACGGCCTTCCGGGCGGCCATATCGATGCCCTTCTTCAGCTCCATCGGGTTGGCGCCTGCCGTGACGTTCTTGATGCCTTCGCGATAGATCGCCTGGGCCAGAACCGTCGCCGTCGTCGTGCCGTCACCGGCCACATCCGAGGTCTTCGACGCCACTTCGCGCACCATCTGGGCGCCCATGTTCTCCAGCGGATCCGGAAGTTCGATCTCCTTGGCCACCGTCACACCGTCCTTGGTGATGGTCGGTGAGCCGAATTTTTTCTCAAGCACCACGTTGCGGCCCTTGGGGCCGAGAGTTACCTTGACGGCATTGGCCAGCTGGTTGACTCCAGCCAGCATCTTGGCGCGCGCGTCCTCCGCGTAAACAATTCTCTTTCCAGCCATGTTCGCCTCCTAGTTCTCGACGATGGCGAGGATTTCGTCCTCACGCACGATGGTATGTTCGGTATCAGCGATCTTGATCTCGGTTCCGGAGTACTTGCCGATCAACACGCGATCACCCACTTTGACGGTCATCGGCATCCTGTTGCCCTCATCGTCGAACTTGCCTTCGCCGACGGCGACCACTTCGGCCTCCTGGGGTTTTTCCTTCGCGGTATCGGGAATGATGATCCCTCCGCGGACTTCCTCTTCAGCCTCAACGCGCTTCAGGAGGACCCGATCATAAAGGGGTTTAATCTGCATTTCACTCTCTCCTTTCAGGTTATCCGAATTTTCTGGCACTCAACGGACGTGAGTGACAGACAGAATATAGGCCTTGAGTCCCCATCTGTCAATCCCCAAAATCGATTTTCTTATGAAATTCGACTCAGATCTGACTTTCCTCACACCAAGCCAAGATCTTCGTAGTGGCTTATAAGATTTCTATTCGAAGCAGGTGCATCGACAGCTGCCGGAACCGTCCGCCCCTGCTCACTGAAATCACTCACCGGGCATCCACCCCGGCCTGCTTCTCCGAAGCGCTACTGCGGGACACTCCAGTTCCTGAGATCCCCCGTCTCGAAACCGTCGCTGAAGATCTCCGCACTGATGGTCACGGCATCACTGAGGGAAACGAGATCCAGAGCCTTGTCGGCCGTCGTGATACTCCCGTCGCCGTCGACATCGTAATAAAGCGAGACATAGAGATCATAAAGGCCCTCGGGAGTCCCTGCAGGGATATCGAAGAGACGCGACACCAGGTTTGTGCCCTCGTTCAGTACGACGGGCTGATCGTGAGCCGGGTCGGAAAGATATCCGGTCGCGGCTGAATAGATGCTCGCCCCGATGAGGATGGGCTCGTTGTCCGACTGGGTGGCGCTCCTTGCCTCAAGATCAATCCGGAAGGAGGAGAAGGTCGGAGGAATCTGATCAACACTCTCAATCCACATCGGTGTCGTCATCTGCGCCGTACGCTGGCCCGTGCCGGATCCGAAATCGTTGAAGTAGTGGTCGACGATATCCGTCCAGGATTCACCGGAGGTCGAGGCCCGGCGCTGAGTACCCCACTGGCACATCCCCCGGCCGTGCCCGAAACAACCGTGTCCCGCGCAGAGAGGATCACTGATGCAGGACCAGCCGGTCGAAGGGGAGCCGGCAGAGCCGTCACCACAGCTGAGGTCGCTGTTGGAACAGCCCAGACCGTCTCCCGGATCATCCCAGGAGTTATTCTCGGCCGAGTACTCGGAGCGGAAGATCGAGCCCCCAGAGGACAGCATGAAGCCTGCCGTCGCATCCGCGGCCTCATCGGTGCTGCTCGAGGTGTCTGAATCATTGACCTGGCAGCAGGTGGTCGAGCAGATGTCGTAACTGCCGCTGATCGGGTGATCGACATACCAGGCCCCGTAGGAGCGATAGGCCACGGAGCCGGCACGCAGGGAATTCTGGTGCCAGCTCGCGATCCACTCGTCATTCAACCCGCGCTTGACGTAACTCTCCAGGCTCATCACGGAGACCGCGGAACAACTCGTGCAACTACAGGAGGTCCCGACCCGGATGCTCGCGGGCGGCAGCAGCGGATCAAGCGTCTTCTCCGCCACGGCCCCTTCCGGAGGCGCATCGAGAAAAACGGCGGCCGGATCCAGCATCTTGTGGGAGTAGATTTTCTCAGGCTTCCCCTCCCCCGGCTGCAGATCGATCAGCAGAAGATGCCGACCCGGGCTGAGAAAGAGGCTGCGCTCCTGCCTCCGATACCCTTCGGCCCGAATCATCAGGCGATCTTCCGGCGGCTCATCCCGCGAGAAATCCAGGGCGAATTCGAAGGAGAACTCGAAATATCCTCTCTCATCCGTCACCGCTCCGTTGCCCAGATATTCCAGATCGACCAGCGCGCCGACCAGGGCTTTCCCGCTTGAAGCATCATAGAGATACCCACTGATCATATTGCCGCTCTCAGGTCTCTCCTTCTTCCTCGCCGACGGATCCAGCCAGAGCGTCATCGGAAGGCTTCCTCCCGAGTCTTTTGACACGGAAGTCACGAGATCCCGATAGCCGGGACTGGAAGCCCGGAGTCGGCATCGGCCTTCGATTTCCTCGAGATCGAGGGCGGCCTGTCCTGACTTCGCCTCGATCAGACGGCTGCGGGAGGGACATTCAAGGCTGAGCTTCGCAGGCATCCGCCTTCCGTCAAGGACATCCCGAACCGTACATCTCAGTCCCTCCGCCCGGGCGCCCGGGGGGAAGAGCACCAGCATCATCGAAAGAGCAGGCACAGCGCCGAAAATCCGTCTCATCCAACCTCCACCACCATGGAATCTTCTGCCATTATCCACGAATCCCGGAACAATAACAGTCGGATTCAACTCCTGCGGCCTCGAAAGGACCCTTCCCCGGTCGCCGGGCCGAACAGGATGTGTGTGAGGGCCTGCGACCACTTCGCCGGGCGGGAGATCCACATCCTCCGACCAACCACCCTGTTTGGCGACGATTTCGAATGCGGCAACACGAGCCCCCGGACTTCGGCTCCATCACGAAGAGACTGACACGGGAAAACGAGAAGATCTTACTCGGGAGATTCCGACCGGTCCAAATTCCGTCACGGCTTTCGAGAAGATCGGTGATCAACAGGGTGGGCCGGCAGGGCATTTCCGCCCTCCGCCGCCCTGTCGGCGGATGAAAAACCCCAGTTCCGGTTGGTGCCGGAATCGAAACCATCCCTGAAGAGGATCTCCGGATCGACCGCGGGAATCACCATATCGACAATGACCTCCAGGATCGCCTTCTCCTGGCGCTCAGCCAGGAAGGAACCGACGTCGCCGTCCGCGGCCGTTGCCACCACGAGGTCGAGGTCCGGAACGCAGAATGAGAATTGCCCCCCCCAGCCCCACGCGAAAAAGACCGGGTAACCCGAGGCCTCCGCCGTCCACCACAAATAACCATAGTCGAGCTCGTCGAGCGCTCCCCAGGGATCTCCCCAGAAAAACCGGGGATTCGTGGATTCCTCGACCCAGGAGGAACTGATAAGCTGCCGACCCTCCCACGCCCCCTCCCTCAGGAAGAGGATGCCGAACTTAGCGAGATCCTCGGTCCGCCAGTGAAGACCGTGGCCCCCGAAGGCATAGCCTTGAGGATCGAGATCCCAGCTCCAGTCACTGATGCCGAGTTGAGCGAAAATCCGCGCATCTGCAAACTCCCTCACGCTCGTATCGAGCACGGTCTCCAGCATCACGGAGGGCAGGTGGGCGGCAGCGGAGGAGTAGTTGAAACTCATCCCCGGCAGAGAGTCAACCGGCCTTTCAAGGATAAACTCCGCCGGATCGGCCGAGACCACCCAGGGTAGCCAGTCCTCATCCTCCGACCACTGGAGTCCCGAGGTCATCATCAGGAGGTGTTCCAGGGAGATGAGTTTCTTGATATTCTCCGGCGGAACGAGATTCGGCGGCAGAAAGTCAACCATCTTCGCCTCGACGCCGGGGTAAAGACCCTCCCCGATCGCGATTCCCGAAAGCGCAGAGGTCACGCTCTTGGTAACCGACCAGATTGCATGGAGATCCTCCGGTTGACCGGAGAAATATGATTCGGCCGCCAGGGCTCCGTGCCGCGTGATCACGACAGACCAGCACCCCGGCGTTTCTTCCAGGCTCAAGATTGCGGCGGAAATTCCGTCGGGATCAAGGCCGACAGCAGTCGGCTCCACCCGGTGCAACCCATCGTAGGCGAAAGCCCGGATGGAGACGGACACGGCCAGGAAAATCAGAAGCTGAACGGCTGAGCGGAAGGTCAATGTGTGCTTCTTGCACCCTCGAAACCGGTGTCCTTGACATGAATTTCTCATGCTCAGCATGGTGACAACTCCGGAGAAGCCTGTCAATGTGCCGGGGTTTCGGGTTACTCATGCTTCCGCCGTGAGAAGGCCCGGAGGATCTGAGGTACTTCTTCCGCCGCAGTTCTCAACACAATCGAGAGCCGGGCATCCGATGTCGAAGCCGGAACTTCTTTCCAGCCATTGCTTGGGCGGGGACATTTTTCGTCTCTCGTCTCTCGTTTTTCCTATCTACCATCTTCCGCCTTACGCCCGCTCCTTAGCAGAGCGAAATCTCGGCGGGGTCGTCGTCACCTGAGCGCTCTGGGAACGGCCGTTGTTTCCGTTCCATCCTCTCGGGGAGGCGGGAGGAACCACGATGTGGGAACAGGATCCAGAGGATGCAGAATCGGGAAGAGGGGCTGGATGTGATTGATGATCACATCCATCATCTCGCGCTCCTGCCGATCGGCGATAGAGTAATAGACATTCCAGCGGGCATTGGTAGCCACCACCAGTTCGAGGTCCGGAACGCAGAAAACGAACTGACCGCCCCAGCCCCACGCGATAAAGACTCTGTGCCCGAGGGAGCGGGCGAGCCACCACAGGTAGCCATAGTGGATATCCTCCAGGGACTCCCAGCTGGATCCACCCCGATATTGGATGGAGGTCGCCTCACGTGCCCATCCGGGGGGAACGATCCGCCGGCCCCCGAAAGACCCCCTGTTCAGGAAGAGTATCCCGAGCCGAGCCTC
>JANTFG010000130.1 GCA_024763555.1 Thermoanaerobaculales bacterium | reverse complement strand
TGACCCTTCGTGCGATTCGCAAGGGCGCCGATGCTGGTCGGCAGCTTGAGGCCGCCCGCCTCGTCCGCGAAGGGGGGATCAAGCTCTCGATGATGATGCTGCTGGGTGTCGGCGGTATCGAGCGTTCACGGGAACATGCCCGCGCCAGCGGGGAGTTCATTGAAGCTTCCGCACCGGATTATGCGGCGGCTCTGACGGTGACGCCGGTTCCGGGGACACCATTCGCCGAGGAGATTGCGGCGGGAAAGAGGGAACTTCCCGATCGCTGGGGCATGTTGCAGGAGTTGAGGTGGATGCTGGAGGCGATGGAAAACTACCGCGGTCTCTTTCATGCCAATCACGCCTCCAACTATCTGCCACTGAAGCTGAGGATGCCGCGGGACCGGGATCCGGCCCTGAAGATGCTCGATGAGGTTCTCGAGACTCGGGACGAATCCCGCCTCCGCCCGGAGTGGGCGAGGGGCTTGTAGACGAGGGAAGCTCGAGTTTCGACGGAGCTGTCGGGGGCTGGGGCTTCTGGAGGCGGGAGTCCGGAATATTGATGGGCGCCGGCGAGGGTTTATACTCGTGCTTCCCCGATGAAGGGGTAAAGCCGGGAGGATATGATGCGAGTCTTTGAAATCCAGGAGAATTTCGGTCTGGAAAATCTGAAAATGAGCGATCGAGGAAAGCCGAAACCGGGCCCGGGGCAGGCCGTGGTCGCGGTGCGGGCGGTTTCCCTGAACTACCGTGATCTGATGATGATCCGGGGACACTACAATCCGCGCCAGCCTCTTCCCCTGATTCCCTGCTCGGACGGGGTCGGTGAAGTGGTCGCCCTCGGCGAGGGTGTCACCCGCCTCGAGGTGGGGCAGCGGGTGGCAGGGGCCTTTTCTCAGAGTTGGATCGGGGGGCCGCCGGATGCCGGGAAACTGAAGATGACCCTTGGCGGACCGATCGACGGGATGCTCGCCGAAGAGATCTGTCTGGATGCGGAGGGACTGGTGCCCGTGCCGGAATACCTCAGCGATACCGAGGCTTCCTGCCTGCCGTGTGCCGCGCTGACGGCCTGGAGCGCGCTGGTCGAGCAGGGCAATGTCGGGCCTGGTGACCGGGTTCTTGTTCTGGGAAGTGGCGGTGTGTCGGTTTTTGCACTCCAGATCGCGCGGATGCTCGGCGCCGAAGTCATCGCCACCTCCTCCTCGGAGGAGAAACGGTCGCGGCTCGAAGAGCTTGGGGCGGCTGCCACGATCAACTACGCCCAAACTCCGAAGTGGTCGAAAGAAGTTCGGAGATTGACCGGGGGACGGGGTGTTGATCACGTCGTCGAGGTCGGCGGTTCCGGAACCCTGGAGGAATCCCTGCGCTCGGTCCGCACGGGAGGCGCCGTCTCCGTGATCGGAGTCCTGAGCGGGATCTCATCGCCGCTGAATATCATTCCGATCCTGATGCAGCATCTGCGACTGCAGGGAATTCTCGTCGGCTCCCGCGAGGGCTTCGAGCACATGAATCGGGCTTTCGAGATGCATCGGATCAGGCCGGTGATCGATCGGGTTTTCGGCTTCGAGGAGAGCGTGGAGGCTTTCCGATATTTTGAAAGAGGATCCCATCTGGGAAAGGTGTGTATCTCTCTTGTCGACTGAGACGCTCCAGGGGAATCTTCGAAGACTGATTATTGCCGATTCCCATATCGGAACGGTCGAGGGCGACGCTGAGGCCATGGAGATCTTCCTCCGGAAAGGCGCTGTGGCCGGGGTTGAAGAGATTATCTATCTCGGAGACAGTTTTCAGTACCTGATCGGGATGGAGAAATTCTGGACGCGATCGGTGCGGAGAATCCTGAAGGTCTGGGATGAGCTGCGGGATGAGGGTCTGAAAATCCATCTCATCGAGGGAAATCGCGACTTCTTCCTTGATGAGCCGGCGCTCCAGGCTCACTGTGATTCGGCGTCGATGCAGATCGACTTTTCAGCAGGTCGGAAGAACTTTCAGCTGGTTCATGGAGACAAGGTCAATACCCGGGATTTCCAGTACCTCTTCTGGTCGAAAATTTCGAAGTGGGCGCCGGCCAGGATTTCCGCCCGCCTGCTGCCTCAGTCCATTGCTGTCGCCATCGTCCGAAAGATGGAGGCGCGCCTTGCGAAGACCAACCGAAAGTTTCGATATCAGCGTCCCGATGCCGAGCTGATTCGCGATGCGGGTCGAGCGTTCAGCCGGGGCGTCGATGTTCTCCTCTGGGGACATTTTCATTCGGCGTGGCGATACGAAGAAGAGCAGTCCTGCGCCTGTATCGTTCCGGCATGGCTGGAGACGAGGCGTGCCCTCCTGGTCGAAAAGGAGGGCGGCTGGTCCCTGGTGGATGAGGACTATCAGCCGTGTGAATGGCCGGACGATGGATCCTGAGTTCTACCGGATTCCGGGGCCTCACGGGCCGCTTTCGGGCAGGCTTCGACTGCCGGCCTCGAAATCTCTGAGCAACCGGGCGCTGATCGCTGCGGCTTCAGCCGGCGGGGGGCGGATCAGCGGCATCCTGGACTGTCGGGACACCCGGGTACTTGCAGCGGCTTTGAAAGAGATGGGCTGGGAGGTGGAATGGGAAGGTCCTGATGTCGAAATCGGGCCGAGGAGGAGGGCGGAGGGGATCCGTCGCCTCGATCTCGAGGATTCGGGAACCGGGGTCCGCCTTCTGACGGCCCTGGCCTGCGTCAGCGAGGGCGAGTTCATCCTGGACGGCTCATCGCGGTTGCGCGAGAGACCGATGCAGCCTCTGCTCGAAGCCCTGTCGACGCTCGGGTCCGATCTCGAATCCTCCGGAGGCCTCCTTCCGCTCCACGTCCGGGGCCGGAAACTTCGGGGCGGGGTGGCTTCGATCGAACCCCGGTCTTCCTCCCAGTTCGTCTCCGCCCTGTTGATGATTGCACCGCTGCTTGAGGATGGACTCCGGCTGAGCGTCGAGGGGGAGTTGCCTTCCGCGCCCTATCTCCTCCTGACCCGGGAGGTCATGAAGGCCTTCGGGGCGGAGATCGGGCATTCAGGGGATCTCCGGCGCTGGGATGTGGCGGCTCAGGGCTACCGCCGGCGCGAATACCGGGTCGAAGCGGACTGGTCGGCTGCGGCCTTCCCGCTGGCGGCCGTCGCTCTTGCGGGCGGGGAGATCCTGATTCCGGCTCTGGATCCTCTGAGCCTGCAGGGGGATCGAAGGATCCTTGACTTTCTCTGTGCTGCTGGGCTGAGGGTCAGGGCTGTGGACGGGGAAATTCAGGTCGCAGGTCCGGTGGGTGCTCCGATTCGCGCAGATCTGCTCTCCTGTCCGGATCTCTTTCCGGCGCTTGCGGCTCTGGCAGCCGCTCCGGGCGTCGGCGGGGAGTTTGAGGGCCTTGAACACCTTCGCCACAAGGAGAGTGATCGCCTTGCGGCGATGACGAAGAACCTGGAGGCCCTGGGGGCCGTCTTCGAGCTGAAGGACGATCGCCTTTCCATCCTGGGGAGTTTTGATCAGAAGAGTGAAGCGCGTCGGAGGGTGCGTTCTTATCAGGACCATCGCATCGCCATGGCCATGGCGGTCGCGGCGCTGCGGGCGGGGCCTCTCGAAATCGATCACCCGGATTGTGTGGCCAAGTCTTTTCCGGGCTTCTGGGAGATGTGGGAAGCTCTCCTGGCTTAGGTGCCGCTTGGGAAAACTCCTCCGGGACCGGGTGAGGGAGAATCCGGCTGGCGCCACGGCCTGGAAAATGGGAGCAGCCACATTTTTGAGAAGGGGTTGTCTTCCGTGAAGGCGCGGAACTGGTTCAGGCAGAACTCCAGAAGGGGCCGCTGATCGTGCCATATCGATGGATGCAGCAGATATCCGATCAGCCCGGTGAGAATTTCGTTACTTTGCGGTACAATAGGGCTCAGAATGAGTTCAAAGCCTCATCCCCGGGCACTATTGCTGGACCACCCGGCCTTTCCTCTGCCGGTGCGGAGGAGGGACGGAGGGCTTGAGCCGGACCTCAGGGGAACGCGCAGGCCGGGAGCTTTTTCTCTCGAGGATCGCAGGCGGATGGCGGTACAGGCTTTGGCTGCCATTGCCCTGGCAGGGGAGTTCGAACTCTGGCCCACTCGTCGGGCGATCCTCGGATCCAGAGCGCGGCCCGGGCCGGATGGGCCTCAGCTGGTGTTTGGGGGATTTCCGGTCGACCTCGGGCGTCTCTCGAGCAGGATGGGAGGCCCGGGGAGATCTGCCGAGGGTCTGAGGGAAGCCTCTCTGGCGGCTGTTGCGGAGCTTCTTCAACTTCCCCCTGATGAGCTTCGTGCGGAGGATGGGCCGGGCTTCTTTCTCGATGGAAGTATTCGCCGCCTGCTGGATGCGCAGGGTCTCCCGCTCGACCGACTGACGGCCCGAAATCTCTGGTGTTATCGATGGGGCGATTTGCCCGATCCCGATCGGGGCGAGATCGTCTATTACTCCGCTGAGCCTTCGATTGCAGGCAGGCTGGCTGCGGCCCTGTGGGCCCGTTCGACCCGGAGGGGGAAGAGGGCAGCGCTGTTGGACTCAGAGGGCCGCCGTCTTGACGAATCCGGTGTCGATCTCCTGATCATCGCAGGCGATTTCGATGACGCTGCTCTCGATGAGGTGGAATCCCTGGTTGATGGGGGCGAAAGCTCGGCCCTGATGATCGGTGTCTTCCCACCGGGCTGGAGTCCGCCTGGTCCACCGCTGGAAGATGGAGTCTCGCAGGCCTCCTCACTGGCGTTGACGGGCGTTGGACTGGGCCTGGCCCGACGCGTGATCCGTTCAAGACAAGGGCTTTTCGATCCACGCATTCAGGCGGATCGGGATGCCCTGACCGAGAGCGCCCAAAGGGTTTTTGAGGGTCCGGTCCGGAGAAAAGGACGACGTCGTCCGATGGATTCCGTCTACCGGTTGCTCTCCCTCTGTCCGGAGGGTCTTGAAGAGGATTTCATCCTCTCTTTCCCGGACATCAGTGCTGGAGATCTCGCGGCCCGGGCTTCGGAGGGCCGGATTGTCAGGGATGGGCAGGGCTGCTGGAGATTGCCCCGCCCACCCCGGCTTCAGCCGGATCCTTCTTATGGGGAACTTGCCGAGCACCTCGGGAGTTCGGATCCGCGGACGCAGCTGTATCGGGTCCTGGCTGAGATCGGCAGCGGCATTGAAGGCGGACCCGAGCTGGTGACATTACTCAGCTGGATGCGGGAGAGACTCGACGGTCTCGAAGAAAGGGAGATCCTTGAATTGACGGCTCCCCTGGATCCGGGTGCGTTGGGCCTCGAATGTGTCCGTCTCCGTCTCGAGGCGGCGATCTCCGCACTCGATCTCACCCTCTCTCGGGAACTCCTGGCTCAGCTTCCAGCCGAAGAGTCCGAGATCTGGAAGATCTGGATCGATCTCGAAGATGCTCTGGTCCCGGTCCTCGAGATTTCTCTCGAGAGTCTCAAGGCTCATCCCCGCGTGCTCGCGGAGTGTGCCCTTCATGACATCAGAAAACCGGGCCGAAGGGTTCTTCCTCGGCATGAGAAGCCTGAGGAGCTGCTGGAATGTGCCCTGGAGGAAACCAAAGACAAGCTCCGTCGTCGCTACGAAATCCTGAAGGTGGCCGCAGGGGCGCCGGAGCGGCTCTTCGACGAAGAGTGGGCTGAACCCTATCTGTCGATTTCTCCGGGTCTCGAGAATCTCATCTCTCACAAGAGGGCCCTGGTCCTGAGCCGGGAAGAAAAATGGGATGAAGCCCGGAAGCTGCTGGAGGATCTCCTTCAGAAGGAAAGGCGCCCAGGGCATCTGGGAATCCTCTCCCTCGATCTGGCCTCGGTTCTCGCGGGGTCCGAAGAAGAGCTTCACCATTTGCTCCGATCATTGAGGCTCCTTGAGGCCGCGGGTTTCCAGGAGCGGCCCCGCCAGGTTCTCTTCAACATCGCCATGTGCGAGTTGGAAGAACTCCGACTTGAAAAAGCCCGCTCGAGGCTTGAGAAGCTCCGATCGGATTCGGATTTGAAGATCTGCCTTGCAAGGGCCCTGCTTGCTCTGGGTCAGGGAGACCTCGGAGACTTCGCCGAATATTCGTTGAAGCTCGAGGAGACGGGAGAAGAGTGGTTGCCGATCGCCTGGATGAAAGGCGTTCTTGCCCTGATGAACGGAGATTTTTCCCTGGCCGGGGAAGAACTGGCCCGGGGAGGGGAGGACGCCGAAGCCTGGCTGTTCCTGCTGCGGGCGCTGCAGGGGAGAGAATTCTCGGGCTCGACCAAATGGGATCCCTGGGGAATCGAGAAAGCCGCTGAACTGGTCGCCCGGCAGCGTCGATTTGGACGGGTTCGCCTGGATGATGTTGATCTCAGCGGGAAGGATGCCGCGCAGCTCCTCAGGCTGGCCCTTGTCGATTTTCTGCTTCGGGATGAGTCCTGGATGGGAGCAGAAATGCGTGCCCGCTTAGCTGAAGCCCTTGATCGGGCCGGGATGTCCGGCTGGGCCTCGTCGGTGGAGTCCTCCGGTGACCGGAGAATGGAGGTTTTCATCAAGGCAGCGGCCCGGGTTCTCGAGAGCGGCTGTTTCGACGTACTTTCCCGGGAGGAAATCCAGGCCATTCTCGACGGGATCCAACTCAGTGGGCTGCGGGTTCTGGAGAATGACTCCGGGAAGGAGATTCTCAGCTGGGGTGAAGGGGAGCTTCAGGCGCAGATGAGCCGGGGATCATTGCAGCTTCAGCTTCTCGGGGGGAGCATGAAAGGCGGTGCGGGCTGGAAACTGCTGTTCGCGCTCTTGGATACGATTCTCAGAATCCCGGATGAGGGAGTGATGATTCCTCAGGATGCGATGGGCCTTCTCGGGGAGAGTCCGGCAATGGATGCGGTCCGGGAGGGTATCGCGAGGGTGTCTCCCTCCGGTCTGACGGTATTGATTCAGGGTGAGACCGGTGTGGGAAAGGATCTGGTGGCCAGGGCCATCCATCGGCTGTCGGAGCGGGAAGGGGCCCTGGTGACCGTCAACGTGGCCGGCGTCACCGACACTCTCTTTGAGTCGGAGCTTTTCGGAGTTGTCCGAGGTGCCTTTACGGGTGCGGATCGAGATCGTGTCGGCCTCGTCGAGGAGGCCGACGGCGGGACGCTTTTCCTCGATGAGATCGGCGATCTGGCCCTGGGTTCTCAGGTTAAACTTCTTCGTTTTCTGGAAAGCGGAGAGATCCGGAGGGTGGGCGCCTCACGGAGCCGGAAGGTGGATGTCCGCGTGCTGGCTGCAACCCATCGCAATCTGGAGAAGATGGTGGAGGAGGGGAGCTTCCGGGAGGATCTCTACTATCGTATCGTATCGGCCCGAATCGAGGTTCCTCCCCTGCGTGAGCGCGGCGGCGACATCCTTCTTCTGAGGGACTTTTTTGCGCAGGCGGCCGTTGTGAAAGCGCGATTAGCCCGGGCGAGGTGGTCGGCCGAGGCGGATCAGGCCCTGATGGAGCACCGGTGGAAGGGAAATGTCCGGGAGCTTCGGAGGGCGGTGGAGCACGCGATGCTCGCGGCCAATGGTCATGCGGTCCGCCCGGAACACCTGCCCTTTGAGACGGAAGGCGGGATCAGCAGGGTCCGTCGTTGGGATGAGGCCCATCGCAGGCTCAGGGTGGAACTGCTGGAGGGCGCGATGAAACGCTCAGGCGGCAACCAGGCTGCCGCGGCGCGGGAACTCGGCCTGACCCGCCAGACTCTCCTCTATCATTTGAAAAAATTGCGTCCTCATCTGAGCGATTCTGGCGGATGAGATGTGCCAAGGCCTTGAGGCTCTGGTGCTTGCAACAAACGCAGGAATACTGGTGGTATGTCGAGGTCTTTTTGCAAGTGGCCAGAGTCCAAGGAGTTGGTGTAGATCGCCGGTGAGAATCGCTCAGATGAGGAAGACTTGAGTTGAATCCCTGCAGGCCCGACGGGCGCCGCGGCTTCCTGGCACCATTTTTCATCCGGAGTTGAGGCTTCGGTTCTGGAAGACCCTCGACAATTTTCAGCAGCGAGCGCCCGGAGGTGCGGGCTTGCCGTTGAGGAGCTGGATGACGGCGAGGGCGTGGGCGAGATAGCGTGGCAGGATCTTCTCGGGCAGCGGGGGCGCCGGTGGGGATGAAATTGACATGGGATTGATCCACCGTCCATTGAGCTTGACCCTGTAATCCAGATGGGGGCCGGTGGCCATCCCGGTTGCTCCGACATAGCCGATGATCTGTTTCTGTCGGACCCGGACGCCCCGGCGGATTCCGGAGGCGTAGCGGCTGAGATGGAGGTAATTCGTTTCATATCCGTTGGTGTGGCGAAGCCTGATCATCTTTCCGGCACCGCCATTGCGGCCGACGTAGGTGACGACGCCGTCAGCCGTGGCATATACGGGTGTTCCCACGGGCGCCCCGTAATCCACGCCGTAATGGGGCATGGAACGGTGCAGGACGGGATGGAAACGATGCATGGAAAAGGGCGAGGTGATCCGGCTGAACTTCAGGGGAGAGCGGAGGAATTCTTTCTTGAGGGCCTTCCCTTCGAGGTCGTAATAGGCGATATTTCCATCATCATCTCCCCATGCGACGGCCATCAGCTCTCTCCCGCGGTTGAAAAAACGGGCTGCATAGAGTGTCCCATAGCGGTAGTGCCGACCATCGACCAGTTCCTCTTCCGCCAGGACGGTGAAACAATCTCCTTTTCTCAATCCACGGAAGAAGTCGATGTCCCACTGATAGATCGAGGCCAGTCGGACGGCGAGTTCCGGGTCGGCGCCGAGTTTCTCCACCGCAGCAAAGAGCGAAGATTCGATGCTCCCTTCCCAGCGGCGTATCTTCATCGTGACGGGAAGTTCCTCTCTCGTGCAGTCGATGCCGGTTGAATCTCTCTCCCAGTTCAAGCTCGTCCGCAGATCAATTCGGGTGCCGAGCTTTGCGAGTCGCCCGTCTGTTTTTCTCTCGCCTTCGAAGATCAGACCGGGTCGCAGTTTGCGCGGCTCCAGTTCCTCAAGGAGGGCATCCCGCCAATCGGGCCATTCTGTCCCGGCCGTCGCTCTGCAGAGGCTCTCGATGGTGTCTCCGCTCTTGATCCGGTAGACCAGGGGCTGCCTGAAAGCTGCGATCTTCTCCACCTTGATCCGTGGTCGGCTCTGTTCCGCCGATGATTCATGGCATCCCTGAAACAGAACGAGGCAGCTGAGACCCATCATCAGGAAGATCAGGCTGGACGATCGCCGACGTCCCTCTCGAACAAAGGAAGGAAGATCAAGGGCCTCGAACAATAAGGACATCCGAGGCTCAGTCCCGGTCTCTGTCGGCGGGCAGGACCAGCCGCTTGACGAATGGTTCGTATGTCATGAAATCCGCGTGGTGAACAACCCAGGCTTCGGTGGTCCTTGAGACCATGTTGCCCTCACCTGCGTGGGTGGCGATGATATGGGTGACGGCGTCGGGCAGTCCACATTCCATCGCAAGGGAGACTCCGGTAAAGGGGTGCCTGAGGTAGAGACCGCGGGCACTCTGGCGGCTGCCGCCGGATCCGTCACCCTCATACTCCAGGAGCTTGCCGACGTCGGCCAGAATGGCGCCCGCGATCAGGGTGTCCATGTCGAGGGGCAGGCGATCGCCGAAGAACTCCCGGATCTTGAGCCCGGAATCCCTCGAAACATGAACTACAAGGCGCTTGTGATCCATAAAACTGACTTCACAGTCCTGGACCTTGAGCGTGAAAGGGATCTTCTCGAGATCGGAAGGCTCAAGCGGGGAGAGTTCAAAGGCCCGCTCCCAGCATCGGGTCGTCTTCTCCCGGAGTTCCGGGTCTTCAATCCACTCAAGTTCCGGCCAGATCCGAAGAATCTCATCTCTCATGTTGCGGCTCCTTCATGCTTAGGGCCCGCGAAAAAATTACTGCCGCTTTTCGCATCCCATCTGCACCACATCTTCGGCTCGGGCTCAATCTGGAAATACTCAACGTAGGCAAGGCTA
>JANTFG010000129.1 GCA_024763555.1 Thermoanaerobaculales bacterium | reverse complement strand
CTCCTGCTGCTGCTGGGCCTCTGGGCTCAGCTGGCGGTGATGCGGGATAAGGTGCTGGATTCTCCCCGGATGCTCAAGCTGATGGTATGGGGGCTGTTTCTACCCTATATCGCCATTTCAACCGGTTGGATCTTCACGGAAATCGCGCGCCAGCCATGGATCGTCTTCGGACTGCAGAAAACAGCAGATGCCGTGTCGCCGACCGTCCCGGCAGGGAATGTGCTCTTCTCGATGCTGGCTTTCACCCTGCTCTATGCGGCCCTGATGGTGGTTGATGTTTATCTCCTGAAGAAATACGCCAGGGCGGGCATTGTCGATTCCGCTCCGGAGGCCGCCACCACCGCGGTCGGAAACTGAGGGAGGAGGACGTCATGGATCTCAATACTATCTGGTTTGTACTCATCAGCGTGCTCTTTGTCGGTTTCTTCTTCCTCGAGGGCTTCGACTATGGGGTCGGAATCCTGCTGCCGGTGCTCGGGAAGACCGACCGCGAGCGGCGCGTCATTATCAACACTATCGGCCCCGTCTGGGACGGCAACGAGGTGTGGATGCTGACAGCGGGAGGGGCGATGTTTGCGGCCTTTCCCCACGTCTACGCCACCCTCTTTTCCGGCTTCTACCTGGCCCTGGTCGTGATGCTCCTCTGCCTGATTCTCCGGGGCGTCTGTTTCGAATTCCGCTCGCTGGAAGAGGGCTCGAAATGGCGATCCTTCTGGGATTGGTCGATCTTCGGGTCCTCGCTCGTCACGGCCCTGCTCTGGGGTGTCGCCATGTCAAATCTCATTCACGGCGTGCCCATTGACGCCGAGATGAACTACACCGGCACCTTCTTCACTCTGCTGAATCCTTTCTCTCTGGTGGGTGGTCTGGCTGCAGTGGCCGTCTTCACCCTCCACGGAGCGGCCTTCATCGCCTTGAAGACCGGTGGGGAGATGTCGGAGAGGGCGCGGGCATTCGCCTCGAAATTCTGGCTGCCGACCGTCATTCTTCTGGCACTGTATGTCGGGCTTTTCGTTGTGGCCACCGATGTCATCGAGCGTCTCGGATACAATCCGGGTGTGATTCCGACCTCGGCCGTCGTATGCGTCATTCTGGTGAAGTATTTCCTGAACAAGAAGAGGGACGGCTGGGCTTTCATCATGACGGCTCTCTCGGTTGTTCTGGCGACGGTGACCATCTTCATGAGTCTCTTCCCGAGGCTGATGGTCTCCTCCCTCAATCCTGAGTGGAGCCTGAATATCTACAACGCCTCCTCCAGCCCTTACACGCTCAAGGTGATGACGATTGTCGCCGTGAGCCTGGTACCCTTCGTCCTGGCTTACCAGGCCTGGAGCTACTGGGTTTTCCGCAAGCGGCTGACCGTGGACTCAGAGCTTCACTACTGAGTCCGGAATTCGCTTTTCTGTGGCCCCGGAGTGCTCTCCGGGGCTTTTTTTCATCTCCCCGGCGCCGGGATTTGACACTCGGCCCTTCTTCATCGACAATCCGCTTCTTGAGCGGGAGGCGAGATGAGCGAAAAGACAAAACCGCAGGCAGAGAAAACACAGGAGCGCAAACCCATTGCCGTCATCGCATTTGGAGGCAACGCGCTGCTGCGACCCCAGGATCACGGGACCCAGGAGGAGCAGTTCACCCTGACCTGGAAAGCCTCCCGCTGGCTCGTTGAGATCATCCATCGTGGTTATGAACTGGCCATCGTGCACGGGAACGGACCGCAGGTCGGGAATATCATGATCCAGATCGAGGAGGCCATCACAAAGATTCCTCCGCAGAGCCTGGATGTGGCCGTTGCCCAGACCCAGGGTTCGATGGGATACATGCTGGCCAACCAGTTGCGGAACCGCTTCAACGAGGAGCAGCTCAAGAAAGAAATCGCCTGTGTCATGACCGAGGTGCTGGTGGCGCGCGACGATCCGGCCTTTGAAACTCCTACAAAACCGGTGGGGCCCTATTTCACTTCCTACAGAGCGAACCTCCTGATGCAGGAGGAGGGCTGGCAGATGGTCGAAGACGCCGGTCGTGGCTGGCGGAAGGTCGTCCCCTCACCAAAACCCCTTGAGATCATTGGCTCAGCCATGCTCCGAAGGTTGATCTCAGACGGCGCGGTCCTTGTCGCGGGAGGCGGGGGAGGCATCCCGGTCTATCGCGATGTCGGCGGATATCTCAGGGGCGTCGAAGCGGTCATCGACAAGGACTACGTCGCCTCGATCCTCGCCCGGAATCTCGAGGCCGATCTCTATATCGTACTGACCCAGGTGCCGATGGTCGCGGAGAATTTCGGTCGACCCAACCAGCGCTGGCTGAGGCGTCTGCCGGCCTCGAAGGCCCGTGAGATGCTGGAGTCCAACCAGTTCCCTCCGGGTTCCATGGGGCCGAAGATCAGAGCGGCTCTGGAATTTGTAGACGCCACCGGTAAAGAGGTTCTCATCACCGACCAGGAGCACCTCAAGAAAGCCCTGGCCGGTCAGGCCGGGACCTTCATCGTGGCCGACGGCGAGGTGGAAACGGCAACCCTCGACTAAGGCTCCGCGCAATAATTACTTCCTGGTTAGCGCGCCCAGATGTGCTTCAGATGGGATGCGAAAAGCGGAAGTAGTTTTTGCGCGGGCCCTGAGAGACGACTGACGCCCCGGGGTCGGAAAAGCCGGGGGCGGCGAGTCCTGGATTGACTCTTGTCGAGACAGGATGCACCGGGCTCCTCTACAATAGTCCCGTGGACGGAAAAACCGGCGCCGGTTCTCGGGAGAGACGAGATTCGATGGAGGAGACCCTGACCGCTGGAGGCCGGGGCGGAGGAGCCGATTTTTCGAACTTCAAACTCCCTTCCCGCTGGGAGCCGATTCGAATTCTCGGCGCCGGAGGACAGGCCGTTGTATGGCTGGCTTCAGATGCACAACTTCAGGAACTGGTGGCCATTAAGATCCATTCGAATACCGGACACCCGGCTGCGGTGGAGCGCTTCAAGCGGGAGGTGAGGATCGGCCGCAGGCTTCAACATCCGAATCTCATCCGGATCTTTGAGCTGGTAGAGGCTGAAGATTCAATGGCCCTCGTGATGGAGTATCTGGAGGGTGGGAGTCTGGCCGAAAGGGCGAAGCAGGGCGCTCTGGAGCTTCCCGAGCTTTTGAGAATTGCGGAGGACATGTTGTCGGCGCTCTCCGCAATGCATGAGGAAGACCTCGTACACCGCGACGTCAAGCCCTCAAACATCCTCCTGGACTCCCATGGGAAGCCGAAACTGGCTGATTTCGGCACGCTGAAGATGCTCGAGGAAGATCTCGGTCTTACGGCCACGGAAATGGCGGTCGGGACCCCGGCCTTCATGAGCCCGGAACAGTTGCGCGGGGAAGAAATCGGCCCCGCTTCCGACCTCTACAGTCTCGGCGTGACCCTTTTCACCCTCGCAGCCGGCCGTTTACCCTTTGGGGCAGCCTCAAACTTCGAGATTGCCCATCGCACCCTTTCAGAAAACGCGCCCCCACTGCGAAGCCTCAGGCCCGACTGTCCCCGATGGTTCGGCTCCTTCGTTGACCGACTGCTGGCGCGCGAAGCCGGAGATCGATGGCCGGATGCGGGGGCCGCGCTCAAAGCCTTTTCGTCCCGCCGATGGCGCCCCCGTCCAAAACGCCTGGTGCGACCCGCGATGATGCTCCTGGCGGTGCTCTTCGTGACGGGCCTCGGAGTTTTTGCTTCCGCTCGCCTCTCGTCCTTTGAGGTTGACATCCGGGGCGAAAGCCTCCGGGCGAGTGACATCTTCGGGAGGACCCTCTGGCAGCAGAGCATCCCCGGGCTGGCGTCAGAGATTCTCAAGGCCGATCTTCTGCCGGAGCCGGGAGAGGAAGTTGTGGCGCCCGTTTTCAGCTGGGAGCACGGGATCAGGAAACTCTCGCTGCGCATACTCAGTCGGAAAGGAGATCTTCTCAGGGAGCAGGCCCCAGTGGCTCCGGAGTCCTGGCGAATTTCCTTTCCCTTAATGACGGTTGAACCGAACCCGGCACGACTCGAGATGCTGGATCTTGGTCCCGGCCTTGGACGGACCGCGGTGGGCCTGATCAATGATCGGAGCATGTATCCGGGGGCCCTGATTCTCTGGAAGAAGGAGAGTGAGACATTCCAGACCCTCTTCCGGAATAGCGGCCACCTCCGGGATATGACCGCCGTCGATGTCGATGGGGACGGGCAGCGGGAAATTCTTGTCACGGGCATCAATAACGAATTGGGTTTCCAGGGCTTTTTGGCCCTGGTGGATCCCCGGGCTAAGGGTGCTTCCTCTCCCGAAATCGCGATTGCCGAACAGATCTCCCGGTCCACGGACGCGCTCCTCTCCTATGCCCTGCTCGGGCAGATCAGTGACGAGGATCTCCTGGTTCGGAAAGATCCGGCGGCTCCATTCGGCGTTGCCCTGGATCACGGGGACCTTCCGCCGGTTATCCTGGGGCCGGAGGGTGGCGTTGCGCCTTTCAGCCCGGCTCAACTGAAGAAATTCTGGGTGGAAGTCTGCCTGGAGAAATCCCGACTCGGTACAGGAGAGCACGATTTCAAGAGTACTCTTTCCTGGTGGCGAGACGAGGGTCGGCATGCGTTCTGGGATGCTCTGCCCTACCGCTTCGGCGTCTCCCTGATCTTTGCAAACGCCCTGGCGCTCTCCGATCGCTCTGAGCAGGGCGCGGAACTCCTCCGGTCCTGCGCCGACTCTTCAAGAGAGGGTAATCGCCGGATCCTGAGGCGTGAGGCGGAACTGGAACTGATCGCAGGTCATCGGGACAAAGGCCGCACCGTCATGGACAGGGCAATCGGAATGACGGGGAAGGGTTTCGGACCGGTGGACGAGTGTCGGGGCATTGCTCTGAGTTTCGCCCTCGAACAGGATGAGAGTTGGGAGGAGATCCGGCAGCTCTTCGGCAACTTTCATTGGGAGTATTCCCTCCACGAGATGGATGTTGTCCACAGCTTTTTCGCGGGTCATTTCCGCGATTGTTCCGCCTTTGAGATCAAGATGCGGCCGGGTCAGTTTTTCCCGGCCCTGGTCCTGCAGAAGTGGGCGGCCATCGAGCGGGGCGCCTCGGATGAAACGACGATCAAAGATCTGCAGGAACTCAGCATTCGGTCCGAGTGCGGCGCCCTTGCCCAGCTGGCCCTTGCCCGGGCGGAATTGTTGGACGGAAACAGCGGCGGCGGCTCCGATGCGGCCCTCAACGCCCTTTCAAACATCAGAGATCGGGCCGGGACATCCTGGCCGGAAAGGGCCATGCTGCCCCTGGCGCAGTGGAGTAGCGCGAGCCTCCTGGAGGCCCAGGGTGCATTTGAAGAGGCCCTCGAACTCTATGCTCAGGCAGCCGCCGCCGCGCCGAACACCTTCTTTGGTCGTGAGTCAGCGCGGGCGGCAGCGAAGATTCGCGGAAGATAGCGGTGGATCCAGGCTGTCCGTTTGTCTTTCACAAGGCGTGGCTTCAGTGATACCCTCTCCCCGCGGTTTTTCCGCCTGGAGGATGCTGTGCCCTTTGACGAAATCGACACTCTGGCCATCGACACGATCCGCTGCCTCGCGATGGACGCCATCGAAAAGGCGAATTCCGGCCATCCGGGAGCGGCGATGGGCCTCGCCCCCGTGGGCTGGACCCTCTTTTCCCGCTATCTGCGCCATGATCCATCGAAGCCGGAATGGGAAGACCGGGATCGTTTCGTGCTCTCCGGGGGCCATGCCTCGATGCTGCTCTACTCGCTCCTGCACCTGACGGGCTACCCGCTGAGTCTAGAGGAGATCAGGAAGTTCCGGCAGTGGGGCTCGAAGACTCCCGGTCACCCGGAATACGGTCATACTCCCGGCGTCGAGCTGACCACCGGGCCCCTGGGCCAGGGCTGTGCCAATTCCGTCGGTTTCGCCCTGGCGGAAGCCCACCTGGCGGCGGAATTTCCCTCGGCGCCCATCGACCACCGGACCTGGGTCTTTTGCGGGGACGGAGACCTGATGGAAGGTTTAACGGCGGAGGCCGCTTCCCTGGCCGGACACCTCGGTCTGGGCAAACTCTGCTGGATCTGGGATCACAACAGCATCACGATCGAGGGCTCCACCGGGCTTGCCTTCACCGAGGACGTCAAAGCCCGTTTTCGTTCCTATGGGTGGCAGGTTCTGGAAGTCGAAGACGCCAACGATCTTGAGGCCCTGGCCTCGGCCTTCGAGGCGTCGATCGCCGAAACAACCCGTCCCACCTTTGTCGCCGTCCGTTCGCATATCGCCTTTGGGGCGCCGACGAAACAGGATACCGCCTCGGCCCATGGTTCACCCCTGGGAGAAGAGGAGATTCGGGGTGCAAAAGCAAACTACGGCTGGCCGGAGGATGCCACATTCCTTGTGCCTGAGGAGGTGCGTGAACGTGGCCGGGAAATCGCCCGCCGGGGAGAGGAAGAACGCGTCCGCTGGGAAGAGCGATTCGCCCGTTTCAGTGGGGAAGAAGCGGATGCGGCGGCGGAACTCCGAAGGCGGTGGAAGGGGGAGCTTCCCGCGGCTTTGGATGCGCTGCTCCCCGAAGGCGGGAAGATGGCCACCCGGGCGGCCTCACGAAAGGTGCTCAATGCTCTGGCCGGAGCCCTCCCGGAACTCCTCGGAGGCTCCGCCGACCTTGCGCCCTCATGCAAGACCTGGATCGACGGTGCTCCAGCGGTCTCTCCCGGAAGTTTCGCCGGGCGCAACCTCCACTTCGGGATCCGGGAACATGCGATGGGCGCAATCCTCAACGGGATGAACATCCATGGCGGTCTGCGTGCCTTCGGCTCCACCTTCCTGGTTTTTGCCGACTATCTCCGGCCCGCGATCCGCCTCGCAGCCCTGATGGGCGTGCCCAGTATTTTCGTTCTCACCCACGACTCCATCTGGGTCGGGGAAGACGGGCCGACCCACCAGCCGGTGGAACAGCTGGCCAGCCTGCGCGCCATCCCCGGACTCCTGGTTCTCAGGCCGGCGGATGCGAAGGAAACCGGAGCCTGCTGGCTGGAGGCCCTGAAACGCCAGGATGGGCCGACGGCGCTGATCCTTTCGCGACAGAGCCTCCCTCCGCTGGAATTGGAGATCGGACAGGTGCTGGAGGGTGTCTCCCGCGGGGCCTATGTCGTCAAAGAGGCTTCGGATCTCCGCCTCATCCTGATGGCGACGGGTTCGGAAGTCTCGCTGGCTCTGGAGGCTGCTCAAGAGCTCGAAAAGCGGGGCTTCGGCGTCCGGGTGATCTCCATGCCCTCCTGGGAACTCTTTGCTGTTCAAGCTCCTGCTGATCGGCGGCGACTTCTGCCCGAGGGCATTCCCCGGATCGCGGTTGAAGCCGGCGTTTCTCTGGGGTGGTGCCGATGGGTCGGTGACGGGGGACGCCTCATCACGCTGGACCGCTTCGGCGCTTCGGCCCCGGGGGCCGTGGTCGCGGAAAAACTGGGTTTCACGGCGGAGAGAATCGTCAACGAAGCGCTCGAGCTGCTGATGGAAACAATGGAGGACGGGAATGAATTCGCTCAAGATTCTGTGGACTGAGTATCACCAGGCGGTCTGGCTGGATAATATCCGCCGCAGCCTGGTCGAGGACGGCGGGCTCGAAGACCTCATCCGCACGGACGGCGTGCGGGGCCTGACTTCCAACCCCTCGATCTTCAAGAAGGCCATTGCGGACACTTCGGAATACGACGCCCAGGTTGCCGACCTGCTCAAGGCGAACTCAGAAATCGGGGTGGAGGATGTCTACGAAGCCCTGGTTATCCGGGACATCCGCTCGGCGGCGGATCTGCTGCTGCCGACCTGGGAAAACTCATCGAAGACCGACGGTTTCGTCAGCCTGGAGGTTTCTCCGGAACTGGCCGATGAAACCGGGGCAACCATCGAAGCGGCCCGCCGTCTCTGGAAGGCGGTCGATCGGCCCAATCTGATGATCAAGGTTCCCGCAACACCCGCCGGCATCGGCGCCATCGAGAAACTGATCGCTGATGGAATCAACGTCAACGCCACGCTGATGTTTTCGCTTGGCGATTACGAGGCCGTCGCAGGGGCCTATCTGCGAGGCCTGGCAGCGGCCGAAGATCCCTCGGGGATCGCCTCGGTCGCGTCGTTCTTTGTCAGTCGCGTCGATACGGCCGTCGATGCGCTTCTGGAGGAGATCGGATCCGATCGGGCCATGGCGCTTCGGGGAAAGGCCGCCATTGCCAACGCCGCGGCGGCCTACACGCGTTTTGAAGAGATTTTCCACGGGCGGGACTTTGCGCCCCTGCTCGATCACGGCGCCTGCGTTCAGCGGCCCTTATGGGCCTCGACCTCGACGAAGAACCCGGGATACTCCGACGTGCTTTACGTCGAGGAGCTGGTGGGCCGCGAAACGGTCAATACGATTCCGACCGCGACCCTGGAGGCCTTCCGGGATCACGGCCTTCCCCGGGACTCTCTTGCAGAGTGGCAGGAGAGGGCGTCCGGCATTCTCGCCGAACTCGGGGAATTGGGGATCGATCTGGATGAAATTACCCTCCGGCTCCAGCGTGAGGGTGTCCAGGCATTCAAGGAAGCCTATGAGGAGCTGCTGGAATCCCTGCGCGGGAAGATGGCGCAGTTGAAGGCCTGAAGCGGGGTTTCGGATGTGCGGCATTATCGGATATATCGGGAAACACCAGGCCGTTCCGGTCATTCTTGACGGTCTGCGCCGCCTGGAATACCGGGGCTATGACTCCGCGGGGCTGGCCATTTTGGGGGAGGAGAAGATCTCCGTCCTTCGTGCGGCCGGGAAACTGGCCAACCTCGAAGAGAAGGCCTTTACCACGCCCATTCGGGGGTTTCGGGGCATCGGTCATACGCGCTGGGCTACCCATGGGGCGCCGACCGAGACCAACGCTCACCCCCAGATGGATGAGGCGGGAAGGATCGCCGTCGTTCATAACGGGATTCTCGAGAACTACATCGAACTGAGGGCCGAGTTAAGGGCTGCTGGGGTCAATCTGCAATCGGACACGGACACCGAGCTGATCGCCCAGCTCCTCGGGCGGGCCGAAGGCTCCCTCAGCGAAAGGGTCGATGCCGTCCTGCCCCGACTCGAGGGTCAGTTTGCCGTCGTCGCCTTAAGCGCCTCGGACCCGGATGAAATTCTCGCCTTCCGGCAGGGTCCGCCCCTGCTCATCGGTGTGGGCGAAGGAGAGAGCATCGTCGCCTCCGACATTGTCGCCGTGGCCCATCGGACACGGCGGATTCTCTATCTCGAAAACGGCGAGAAGGCGCAGGTCCGCTCAGACGGCGTCAGGATCTTCGGCGACGGGCGGGAGATCCGGCGTGAGATCGAAACCCTGGACTGGGATCCCGGCCGCGCGGACAAGGGTGGCTACCGGCACTACATGCTCAAGGAGATCCATGAGCAGCCCGATGCCATCCGGAACACGGTCCTGGCCCATCTGGACGGCGATCGTACATCTGTCGACCTCGGGGCCATGGGTTTCGATCTTTCCAGGCTGACAACGATTCGACGCATCCACCTCGTGGCGTGCGGCACTTCCTGGCACGCCTGCCTGGTCGGAAAGTTCCTCCTCGAGGACCTCTGCGGATTGCCGGTGGAGGTCGATTATGCCTCCGAGTACCGCTATCGCTCACCTCTGCTCGGCGAGGAGGTTCTGGTCATCGGTGTCACCCAGTCGGGGGAAACCGCGGACACCCTGGCCGCAATGGAGATGGCCCGCCGCCGTGGCGCCCTGCTGGCCAGCATCTGCAATGTGCGCGGCTCCTCCTCCTGGCGTTTGGCCGACGCCGGTATCCTGACCCAGGCAGGCCCCGAGATCGGCGTGGCCTCGACCAAGGCCTTCACGACTCAACTGGCGGCTCTGCTCCTCCTGGCCCTGGGGCTCAAGGCTTTCCTTGGTCTCGGCGCGGAAGAGGATTCCGAACTCATTCTTCAACTCCAGCGCCTGCCCCTCGCCATTGAAGAGGCCATCAATTCCAACGGAGGCCGCTACGCCCGGGCGGTTGAGATGCTGGCCGAGGCGCCGAATTCACTCTTTCTGGGTCGGGGGCGGCTC
>JANTFG010000128.1 GCA_024763555.1 Thermoanaerobaculales bacterium | reverse complement strand
CCGTCAGCGTCGTCTTCCCATGGTCGACGTGACCGATGGTGCCGATATTGACGTGGGGCTTTGTTCTCTCAAACTTTTCCTTGGCCATACTGCCTCCTCTTAGGCCGTGATACCTCTGACACGGGCAACGATGACCTCGGCCTGTTGCCGAGGGACCTCGTGGTAGTGGTCGAACTGCATTGAATAATTCGCGCGGCCCTGTGTGACCGAACGAAGGTCGGTAGCATACCCGAACATCTCCGCTAATGGAACATGAACTTTGACAATCTGCAGACCCATGTTGGATTCCATGGAGTTAATCTGTCCGCGCCGGCGGTTCAGATCGCCGATGACATCACCCAGAAACTCTTCAGGAGTCGTGACTTCCACGTCCATCATAGGCTCAAGCAAGATCGGATTCGCCTTGGCTGCCGCATTCTGAAAAGCCATCGACCCGGCCACCTTGAAGGCGATTTCCGAGGAATCCACCTCGTGAAAAGAGCCGTCGATGAGCGCTGCGCCGATACCGATCATTGGATAACCGGCCAGATAACCGCGCTCCAGAGCCTCCGAAATTCCGATTTCCACCGGATGAATAAATTCCTGTGGGATGACTCCACCGCGAATTTCGTCTTCGAACACGAATCCATGGGGCTGATCAAGGGGCCAGATCCGGATCACCGCATGGCCGTACTGGCCTCGGCCGCCCGTCTGGCGGATGAATCGGCCTTCCCCTTCGGCCTCCATTTTGATCGTTTCCCGATAGGCGACCTGAGGACGGCCGACGTTCGCTCCGACCTTGAACTGGCGAAGGAGGCGATCAATAATAATCTCCAGGTGAAGCTCACCCATTCCCGAAATAATCGTCTGCCCCGAATCTTCATCGGTATGAACCTTGAAGGTCGGATCTTCAACCATCAATTTCGCCAGAGCATCTGCAAGCTTCGCCTCATCAGCCTTGGTTTTGGGTTCAATGGCCACCGAAATGACAGGCTCCGGAAAATCCATCGACTCCAGGACGATCGGATGCCTGGGGTCGCAGATCGTATCCCCGGTTGAAACCGTCTTCAAACCCACGACCGCGCAGATATCTCCCGCATGAATCTCGGAAAGTTCCTCGCGCTTGTTGGCATGCATCTGGAGCAGACGACCGATCCGTTCTTTCTTGCCCTTTGCGGCATTGAGAACACCCACCCCGGTCTTGAGATGACCGGAGTAGACGCGGGCGAATGCCAGCTGGCCGACATAGGAATCCGTCATGATCTTGAAGATCAGTGCAGCAAAGGGCGCGTCGTCATCGGCGTGACGTTCCGCCTTTTTCCCGCGCTTCGGCTCCACACCCTCGATTGCGGGAACATCCAGGGGCGAAGGTAAATAATCGACCACGGCGTCCAGCAGGGGCTGCACCCCTTTATTCCGAAAGGCTGAGCCACAGAGAACCGGAACAAACTGATTCGCCAGGGTTCCCAGTCGCAGGCCTTCCCGAATCTGCTCCTCGTTGAGATCGCCCTCGGCCAGATACTGTGAGAGTAATTCGTCGCTGGTCTCGGCCACGGCTTCGAGCAGCTTCTCTCGAAGCTCCTCGGCCTCAGCCTGGTAGCACTCGGGAATCTCAGCTTCCTCGAACTCGGCGCCGAGGGTCTCATCCTTGTAGCGGTAAGACTTCATCCCGACCAGGTCGATGACTCCGCTGAAATCGTCTTCCGAACCCATGGGGACCTGAACCGGAATCGGCAGGGCCTGGAGCTTGGAGCGAATCTGATCGACAACCCTGGCGAAATTTGCTCCGACGCGATCCATCTTATTGACAAATGCGATTCGCGGCACCTGGTAGCGATCCGCCTGCCTCCAGACGGTTTCCGACTGAGGCTCCACACCACCTACGGCACAAAAAACAGCCACCGCACCATCTAAGACGCGGAGGCTGCGCTCGACTTCAGCGGTGAAATCGACATGTCCCGGAGTATCGATGATGTTGATTCGATGTTCGCGCCAAATGCAGGTGGTCGCAGCCGAGGTGATCGTAATCCCCCGCTCCTGCTCCTGCGCCATCCAATCCATCGTCGCCGTTCCCTCGTGCACCTCGCCCAGCCGGTAGTTGATCCCCGTGTAGTAGAGGATCCGCTCTGTGGTCGTCGTCTTACCGGCATCAATGTGGGCCATGATGCCGATATTGCGGACCTGAGCTAGGGGAACGAGTCGGGACATGTTGTCAAAGATCTCCGTTGCCTGGTTTTTAGGGTTAACGATTCAGACGAATTTACCAGCGATAATGCGCAAAGGCCTTATTGGCCTCCGCCATGCGATGCGTATCATCCCTCTTCTTGATTGCAGCGCCTCGATTGGAGGCCGCATCAATGAATTCCCCGGCGAACTTCAGCATCATAGTCTTCTCATGACGCGCCCGGGCATAGTTGATCAGCCAGCGAATCGCCAGGGCCTGCTGACGGTCCGGGCTGACCTCGATGGGAACCTGGTAGGTCGAACCACCGACACGGCGGGATTTGACCTCGACCTGAGGTTTGACATTATCAACCGCCTTTTTGAAGAGTTTGACCGGATCTTCGCCGGTCCGCTCCTCAATCAGCTTGAGGGCGCCATAAAAATTCCGCTCGGCCACGGACTTCTTCCCATCCTTGGTGACGTTATTAATGAACTTCGTCACCAGGCGGGAGCTGAAGACCGGATCCGGGAGGACCTCTCTCTTGTCAATCGTCGCACGGCGTGCCATCGGCTCTCCTCCTAGTTCTTCGGTCGCTTCGCGCCGTATTTCGAACGACGCTGGCGGCGATCCTCGACGCCCTGGCTATCCATGGTGCCGCGGACGATGTGGTAGCGGACACCGGGAAGATCCTTGACACGACCACCGCGAATCATCACCTGTGAGTGCTCCTGAAGGTTGTGGCCCTCGCCCGGAATGTAGGCGGTTGCCTCGATTCCATTGGTCAGGCGAACACGAGCGACCTTCCGGAGGGCCGAGTTCGGCTTCTTCGGGGTCGTTGTAAACACTCGGGTACAGACACCGCGACGCTGCGGACACGCCTGCAGCGCGGGGCTCTTGGTCTTCTCCGTCATCTGTTTCCGGCCCTGACGGACCAGCTGAGAAATCGTGGGCATGGTCGCTCCTTCAAATACTGGGTGAGGAGAACTCAGGCGGAAGATCCGCATGGCACCTCACTGACAATAGACACCCCGACCGAGGTCAGAGCCGCGGAAGAATACCCAAGACAGGCCCTCGTGTCAACCTCGTTTTTCTAAAAATGAAGCATAATTCTCGACGAGGAATGCCTCAAGCCCCCCGGAGGGGGAAATTGGCCCGATTTGAGACCGGAGAGATCGGCACTGCCTTCAGAACTCGTGCCGAGAGCGACATACGCGCCCGAAGCCCGCAACCGGGAGACTTCACTCCCTCAGAGAAGCTGAGGGCGTACAATGACCCCATGATCGACCGCCCCCTCTCCCCTCCTGGGTCCGTCCCCCGGGGTCAGGAAGACCTTCGGCGTCGAATCCTGCACCTGGCCTCGGCCGAAATCCCGCGGATCGACTTTCTCCGGAGACTCTGCCGCCTCCTCTGCGACGAACTCAGCAACCGGTGCCTGACCCTCTGGCTCATCGACAGCCCGCAGTGGCGACGCCTGGAGCAACGAAAAAACAGCTTCCAGGCTTCGCGGCTTCCCGAAATCAGAACCCCGAGCGTCTCCGCCCTCTGCCGCGCCGAGGGCATGGAGGCGGAAGGCTGGGATCACGGTGTGTTGACGCTCCGGAGAAATACTGACGACAACGGGAAAACCATCACGCTGATCCCGCTGGATTCGGGGGAATGGACCGCCGGCTGGTTGGGTTTCGAAGCCGCTGAGCCCGCCTACCTCGGGCGACGGGAAGCCGAGTCTCTGCTTCGCGTCTCGGACACCTTAGCCATCGCCCTGGAACAGCAGCGCCTGCTCTCGGCGCTTCGGGAAAGGGTCAAGGAGTTGACCTGCACCCACGGTATTTCCCGCCTCGCTGAGTCATCGGCGCCCCTCGACGAGATTCTCCAGAACATCATCTCCCTTCTGCCGCCGGCCCTTCAGTTTCCCGAGCTGGCTTCCGCCTTTCTTCGTCTCGATCGGGAAATCTACGGCTCTGAGGCAATCGCGGAGACGAGAAGGCTGGAAGTGCCCCTTCTCGTCCACAATGAAGAGAGGGGCAAACTCGGAGTCTTCTATCGCGCCGACATCCCGGACCCGGAACTCTTCCTTCCCGAGGAAGTTGAACTCCTGAGAACCGTCTCCCGCCAGATCGCCAACCTTGTCGAAAAGGACGAAACCCGGCGGGAGCGCGAGAAACTCGAATCCCAACTCCGACACGCCGATCGGCTGGCTACCATCGGCACCCTGGCAGCCGGCGTGGCCCACGAACTCAACGAGCCCCTGGGCGCCATCCTCGGCTTTGCCCAGCTGGCGGCTGGATCCCGGGACCTTTCTCCCTCGGCGGTATCAGACCTTGAGAAGATCGAGGAGGCCGCGCTGCACGCCCGGGAGATCGTTCGTCAGCTCATGCTCTTCGCCCGGAAAGACACCTCGCGCTCCCAGCCGGTGGCCCTTTCCCCGATCCTGCGCTCCGCCTCCATGATGCTCTCCGGGCGCCTGGAAAAATCTGCGGTACGACTCGATCTCGACCCCGGTCCGGCAGACGCCTGTATTCTCGGTGACCCTGCCTCCCTTCAACAGATCGTCATTAACCTCCTGGTCAACGCCATCCAGTCCATGCCCGGTGGAGGCGAGCTCCGCCTGAGATGCCGGGTGGAGGGCGATCAGGTGCTGCTCGAGGTCCGGGACACCGGGATCGGTATGAGCGAGAGGGTCCTTGAGCGACTCTTTGTTCCCTTCTTCACCACCAAGGAGATCAACGAAGGCACCGGCCTGGGTCTGGCCGTCGTCCACGGCATCGTCTCCGCCCACGGAGGCCGCATCGAAGTCGAATCAGAAGAGGGACGGGGAAGTAGCTTCACCCTTTTCTTCCCGAGGATCGATGCGCCGGAAGAATCGGAGAGATGAGATGAGAGAATCAACCATACTCCTTGTCGATGATTCCACGAGAACCCTCGAAGTGGCCCGGCGCATGCTCGAGGATACGGGTCATCGAGTTTCCTGCTGCTCCGATGTTCCGGCCGCCGTGGAATTCCTCGGGATGATCCCAGTCGACCTCGTCATCACGGACTTCAGGATGCCCCTTCATGACGGTCTGGATCTCATTCACTGGATCCGGGACAACCGACCGGAGACTCCTGTCATCATGCTGACCGGTTATCCCTCGATCGAGGGCGCCGTCGAAGCGGTCCGGGGCGGCGCCGAGACCTACCTGACGAAGCCATTCACCCGGCAGGAACTTCTGAATTCCGTCACCGAGGTCCTTTCGAAATACAGGCCTGAGCCTGCCGCCCAACCGGAACTCCCCCTTCCACTTCTCGGGACTTCAGACGAGGCACGCAAACTCAGACGACTCTTCGAAGCCGCGAGGCAGAATAAGAGTCCGCTGCTTCTGATCGATCCCCGCTACGCCGGATCACTTGAGATTGCCCGTGCCCTCCACATGGCTGATCCCGGTCCGGACAAAGCCTTCCTTTACATCGATTGCGAACTGCAGGGGGTCAATGCCGCGGAACTCTTCGGGCGATCATCCTGCAGGGAGTCCGCGATGAGCCCTGCAATGGGAGGCAGTCTCGTACTGGATGCGGTAGGGCGCCTGGATTCCGAGTCCCAGCGCCTCCTCCTTCGACTTCTCCAGGAAAAACGCTGCTTCCCGACCGAAGAAGGCACCCCGCTTCGCTTTCAGGTGCATCTCGTGGCCGTCGCCCGCCGCGATCTGCCCCGAATGGCGGGACTCGGCCGATTCCGGAGGGATCTCCTCGAGCGCCTGGAAGCTCAGAGAATCCGGATTCCTCCTCTCTCCCGACGCAGGGAGGACCTGCCTCTCATCATCGAGAGGATTCTCGAAGAGGAATCCCGACTGCTGGGCATCGAGACCCCTCAACTCTCCCCACGGGCGCTGGCACGACTGGGCGAAACGCCCTGGTCGGGTGGGCTGAACGAACTCCGGCACCGGCTCCGACGTCTCGTTGCGGCGCTCCCCACGCGGCCGGTGGAGGTATCTGATCTTCCGCCCTCCTTCCGTTTCACCCTCGAAGACTCCGGGGAGATGCCCAGCCTCCAGGATTTTGAAAGGAGCTATATCCGACAGGTCCTGAATAAGACCGGGGGAAACAAGAGCGACGCCGCCCGAATTCTCGGCATCGACCGAAAGACACTCCGGAGTCGCCTCGGCGGGGAGTGAGAGGGCCGCGGGATCCAAACGGTATCCCGGGCCTCCAAAGCATTTCCCAAACCTGAGCCCCCCCGGCTCCGGATCCGGCTCCAACTCCGGATGCTGTTCTGCGCCTATTCCTGCTCCGGCAGAACCCGGCCTCCGACGCCGGGACGACCATGGATTCCCACTCATTGCCCATGCACCCACAACATTCTCCAGCCCGCGGCTCGGCCGGCTCATGCGGCCACGGTCATGACTCGGGCCGGGAGGGAATGGGTTTGCACCCCCAACTCCCGCCGGATTTGACGGAGATTGGGAATCCGGAGAGAATGGAGCATCATGAGAGCACCCAACTTCCACCTCGGTTCTGGAGCTGCTCGAGCTTCCGGGACCAGCGGGGCCCCGGAAAGCCCGGGTCGACAGGCTCTTTCACCCTCCGGCACAATGGAAGCGGTGCCTTCTGAAACCCCTGGGAGAACACCATGAACACTCTTCCGAAGTCGATTCTCGTACCCACTGACTTCTCAGAAAGCTCCGACCATGCCCTCCAGTTTGCTCAGCATCTCGCACTGGACTTCGGGGCCGAGCTGCATCTCGTCCACGTCCAGGTCCTTCTCGAAGGACAGGAGGGGGACGAGGCTCTGGAGATCGAAATCTCCCGGATGCAGCAGCGCCTCGAAGAGGACTGCCGCGGCCGGGTCGACCGGCTCCCGGAGAATTTCGGGATTCACAGCAATCTCAAACGGGGCCTCGCGGTCGCGGAGAGTATCCTGGAGAGCACCCAGGAATGCAGGGCAGACCTCATCGTCATTGGAACGAACGGGAGGCGAGGACTCCGCCACCTGCTGCTGGGCTCCGTGGCGGAGGAGATCTTAAAAACCGCTGAAATCCCGGTTATGACAGTCCGCCGGGGCGCCGATATCGAGGAAAGCTCGGCCGGGAGCATCCTGATTCCCTATGACTTTTCCGCAAGATCCGACGAGGCTCTGAATGTGGGCGTCGAATGGGCTCGGGCCCTCAGTCTGAGGATCACCCTTCTGCACGCCATCGAGCCGGTCGTCTACCCGGAGTTCTATGCTGTCGACCTGATGCCGGCTGAGGTCCTCGGCAATGTGGAAAAGAAGGCCCGGAAAGCCCTTGAGGAACTGGCCGGCACTCGGATGAATGGCATTGATGTCTCCATCGAGATCGTCCACGACCGGGCTGTGGAGGCGATCCTGTCTGCGGCCGAGATTTCCCGCCAGGATTTCATCGTCATGGGAAACCGCGGACTTTCCGGCCTGGAACACCTTCTTCTGGGCTCCGTCGTCGAAGGCGTCGCCAGGAGAGCTGAAATCCCCGTCCTCAGTGTCCGGAGCGGGGACTGAGTTTTTCCCTCGCCGGCCGGCTTCAGTCCTCAAAATTCCTGCAGATGAGGAGGCTGCCCCCCTCGGCACAGATCCGGATCTTCCGGGCAATCGCCTCGTTTGAAATCGACGCACGCCCTTCGACATGAACCGGAGCACGATCCAGAGGCCAGCGAACACCTTCGAGGCTGAGGCGAAGTGCCGGACTGTAGCTCCAGAAGGACCAGGTTTCACCGGGCCGCGATTCCAGTTCCATGGATCCGGAAAGGGCCAGCACAATTGCGGCCCCGGTGTGGAAGATGAGCTTTGTCCCGCGGCACTCCCGCGCCAGGATACCGAGATTCCCGACACTGTGATCCGGTCGCCCCCCCAGGGCGCCGAGAACCGTCAGTCCCTCCAGACCCGCATCACCGAAGGCGTAGTCCAGGGCCTTTTCAAAATCGCAGGAATCCTGGTCTGGTCGATGGAGAATCACCTCCTCCGGGATCTCAGATCGGAGCTCGGGACGGATGGAGTCCAGATCTCCGATGACGAACGAGGGCCTGATCCCGATCTCGGCCAATGCATTGGCGCCGCCATCGGCCGCCACCAGGGGATACGCTCTCTCCACCTGCTGCCTGAGGGCCTCGTTCCATTGGATCGGGCCGTTGAGCACCAGGGTCGGGACGGGGATCTCCATGGCGGCAGTGTAGCTGATCTCGACGTTGTCGGCACAGAAGCCAGAGGCGGGCCCACTCAGGCACCGACGACCGCACCCACACCGGATGTGCGGCTCCCTTTCCGGTGTCGGCTCCGGATCCCCACTCCTGTCCGGATGCGGCTCCGAATTGCCATCCCGGCGCCGAACGCGGACGCGGCCCCGGGGTCTGCCCCCTTGAATTCAGGCACCAACAATGTGCTACCCTCCGAAAGCACGAAGGAGGGCCCCCCAATGGCCACTGACATCAGAACTCGCACAGTCTCGATTTTGAAACCCGCCGGAGTTCTCTTCCTGATCGGGATCCTGGCGGGCGCAGCTCCGGCTGCCGCCGTCGATTTCCTCGGCGCGACCCTCTGCCGGGACCATGCCACCGCCACTATCACGATTCCCGAGGATTCCGGCCTGCGACTGGCCAGCGTCGAGATTGGTGATGAGAACGGGCTGCTGATGCTCCTCTATGCGACCGGGGGAGATGTCCTGGAGCACCTCGACGCCCTGATGACCCGGATCACCGGTCATCCCGGAGAGCGGGAGGGCGATTCGGTCCAGTGGAGCGGCCAGAGCATCCTTGCCTACGCCTCGCTCGTGAAGAAGGGAACGGTCGCCATGGCGGTCAGCAGCAATGACGACTGCGAGCATACTCCGCCGAATGCCCAGCCGGCGCCTGAAGCTCCGGCGATGCCAACCGCATCAGCACCGGAGAGACCGGTTATCGCCGAGGGCACTCCCGCGGTGACGAGTCCTCGGCCCCCCAGCACAGAACAGGCGCCGGCCCTGGACACGGAGCAGGATTTCCGACTCCACGGCGAGCTGAAATTCGAGGCGGCAAGCCCACCCTGGGTCGATGTCATGGGGATCATCGAGAACCTCAGCTCCAAGGCCTACAAACTCGCTGCCTTCGACCTCAGTCTCTATGACGGGCAGGAAAAACTCATCTGCGTTGATACGATCTCCGTCGGGATGCTCAAACCCGGCCAGAGCCGCGCTTTCCGTGATTCCCTTTCATGCCCGGACTACCTCCCGGGCGGCGTGAAGTCCTACCGCCTCCAGTTCTCAGGGGGGTACTGAGTCAGAGCGGAGCCGGAGCGGAGGCCCGGAGCAGGAGCAGCAAACCGATGCCGGAGCCGGAGCCCGGGTGACCATGGTTCTCTGAGCTGAGTGCGTGGGCCGGGCGCGATATCGATGTCTGAAGCCGGAGCAAGGGCCGAGCACAACTTTGGCATCCCGAGCCGGAGAAGGGAAGCGGTGGCAGAAAGCTATGCGGTCGTGGGAAGTTCCGACCACCTCGAACTCGACTTCGTCGGCTCAGCTTCGCGTCTCGCGCGTCAGGGCGAGCTCCGGAATCGGTTCCGGTTGGCGGCTCCGGCGCCGGACCCTCGGCCTGCCGGACAGAAGAGGCCGCCTTCGAGCGAGGTATTCCCTACCTGATCGAGTCTCAGAGAAAACCGAATCCCTGAAAACAATGACCTGTGGTCTCTGACCTTCCGAAAACCCTGTTCTCTATTCGCTTCTCCGGCCATCGAATTCCCGGAGCTCGGTCCTTCAGGGGACGCTCTTTAGCCAAAACCCGCCGGCATTTTGACTCACTCAAAGCCTACTTTGCCCTGTCATTGCTCGAATTTCCGGAAGGAATCGCCGGAGGACATGGAAAGTCCTATACTTTCAGCGGTCATCGGGCATTCCTCCGACCTTTGGACAAAGTTCCACCCCCGGGTTACTCCAAGTCGCCTGGTTTTCTTCCGGGATCAGAAAACGATCGCGGTACCCCGCTCTTCCCTCAGGGAAAGATGGACCCCGCCGAGC
>JANTFG010000127.1 GCA_024763555.1 Thermoanaerobaculales bacterium | reverse complement strand
TGGGGGAGACGAAGGTCTTCCAGGTTTCAGGCCGGGACCAGTACGGCGGAGATTATCCGCTTGAGAACCCGGAGTGGCGGCTGGAGGGTTCCTGCTCGGGTGATCTCGATCCTCTCGCGGGAGAGGCGGAGACGACCTTCACAGCTGAAGGCGAGGGCTCCTGCCTGCTCTACTGCCGGGAGGGCGATCTGGAGGCTTCCGCCGAGGTAGACGTCCTGGCGGCGGGGATGCCGGCGCCGAAGAGGCTTCGGGGCAGGCTGAGTTCGTCTCCCTGAGCTTTTGAGCAGGAACTATCAGCAGTGGAGGTTTTCCAAACCCTGGTGAGCCACCCGGGCACAGAGATTATCGCGAGGCGAGGGACGCAGAGCCCCCCGCCCGCCCGGGGCCTTCAAAGACCAATGGCGCCTGGGAGGGCGGCAGCCTTTTTGTCGAAGGTTGCGAAGGGGAGTTGATCCTGAGATCGGGCCAGCTCAAGGGCGAGGCAGTCGGCGAAGTCGGCCTGAGATTCCGCATAGATTTCTGTCGAAGATCTCAGAATCTGGGCATCCTGCAATGAGAAGTCCCGGCTGTCGACGAGGCTTCGCAGCATCGCGAGGACCTGGTCCTTGTTCCAGCTGTACACGGAAAGAAGAACCCAGACTGTTTCCACCAGGACGACCGTTGAAATCCAGAGTCGGCCCTGGGAAAGCAGGGCTTCTGCCCGTGCTGTCTGATCGGGATCATCGGCGGTTAACAGCCGCACGAGAACATTGGTGTCAGCTGCGGGCATGTCTTTGCCTGATGTGATCGATCATCCCGGCTTTCATCTCATCGACGGAAGCCTTCTCTTTCTCGGGAGGTATATCCCCACCGGCAGCGGCTACAGCGGCCCGGATATCGGCCAGAGTATATTTCCGACCGGGCTCGAGGACGACCCGGCCCTTTTCATCGAGCTGCCACAGGACATTGTCGCCGGCGTCCACCCCAAGTAAGTCGCGGATCGGCCGTGGGAGCGTGAGCTGGTGCTTGCTTGTGATCCTTGATGTCGTAATGCTCTGCATGTCTCTCTCCTCCTTACTAAGGTAAGGCAGGCTCTGGAGAATGTCAAGATGGGTCAGTGACGGGATGCCTGGCTGGCGGCTGTCTCATCGCGATCATTTGATGCGCGGAAAACACTGATTTTTTGGGATTTTACGGATGAGGAAGAAGCGGGAGCATGAGACAATCGAAATTTTTCAACCGCATCGAAGCCGGTGAGAGACTCCTTTTCTGTTCTCCCTGTGCGAAACCTGATCTCCTTTTCGAGAAAAGTGCTTTGACTTCCCTTTTCCCGATCATCTCAAGAAGAAAAGACCGTTCCCTGCTGATCCGCATTGCTTTCTCAGCGCCCTGCCGCACGCCCGTCGGGCTCGCGGGGGCCTCCGGGACCCACAGTGTCCGGGATAATCCTGATCTCCTGAACTGCGGGGGCTCTCATCGGTATCACCAGGGCGCCTCCCTCAAAGTCCCTCTCGTCGCCGGAGGCAATGACTGAAGGCCCGCAATCCGAAATCGTGCAGGGAATCGGGTCGGCCACCTCGCGAATCCGCCAGTGGAAGGCCGGGGGTGGGTTTTCCAGAGAGAGACGATAAGCGGTATCGGCCGAGCCCGGATCGCTGACGAGGATGAGAATTTCGCCCGAGCCCTCCGCCTGCCTCCCGGCCAGGACTGTAAAACCCGCATCATCCGTACCTGTCGCCGGAAGGCGGATCGGCGTCGTATCGAGATCTGCAAGGAGGAGGAAGGCCAGGCCGGAGGGCGAATAGAGCGGCTGCGTCACGCCGTCTCCGAAAAGGCCGAAGACCTCGTATCCATCCGTGCGATAGCGGAAACAGAAGGGCGCTTCAGTGTCCTGGAGGTAGCTCAGGGCGGAAATGGTATGGGCCGTCGCGTAGGCGGAAAGAGTGGCGAACATACAGTTGTTGTCCCCACAGTTTTTGGCGAGGCTGAGATTCCACTCATCCGGAAATGCGAGCGTCCCGCTGAAGCCCTCGGCATCCAGAATGCTTCGGATACTCCGCTGAGCGTCGGCCAGATGGAGGGGGTTGCCCATGTGATAGGTATGCCAGCTGAAAAAATCCAGTGGTGCATTGTGTGCTGCAAGATAGCTGAGAAAACCCTCCATCCAACTGAGGCTCTCAAAACCGGCCAGGGCCGGACCCCCGACTTTCAGCTCTGGATCCAGATTTTTCAGTGCGATCGAAGCCCGGGCGAAGAGGTCGTAGAATTCTTCGTCGCTGCCTGACCAGAAATGCCCGCCATTGGGCTCATTCCAGATCTCCCACCAGCCGATATCGTACCGGAAACCCTCATCCCAGCTCTCATTGTAATGACGGACAACGTGGGTGACGACTTCGGCCCATTTCTCTGCGGACATTCTGGCTGAGGAGATCCCGGTCCAGCTCTCGCCCAGCCTGAAAAGGACATCGAGACCGAGGTCCTTCATCTGCTCGATGCGCTGATCGGCCCTGCTGAAATCATAGGCGCTCGGATCATCGGGATCAGCCGCCGGATCGGGAAAGAGTTCCCGCATGTCGAGGAAGGATGCCTCGTCATGAAGCCGGACAAAATGGATCGAAGTTGTTTCGAACTGCCTGCTGAAATCCTGTCCATCAGCATAGGGACTCCGAACTGTCTGGCGGAGATCCCGGATCTCTCCGGCGGAAGCTTCGCAATCGATCAGGATCCGGCGATACCCGCCCTCCTCTTCTCGAATCAGGCTGAGATCATCGAAGGCCATCGAGCCCCGGACGATGAGCGTGGCGCCCACAAAGAGATCGAGGCTCACCGCATGATCAGGAGCGATCAGAGACCAGTGGTAGTCCCTCCATTCAGTAGATGCCGTGATTGCATGTGCACCGCTGGACCAGGCGATCTCTCCGTCGCTGTCGTAAAAGCTCAGGACGAGATCTCCCTTGCCGTCCAGATTCTCCGACATGGCGCGAAAGGAGAGGAAGAGATGACTGCCGCCTTCGATCGGGATGACCTGGCGCCAGCCGACCATCCCTGAAGCAGTTGAGCAGTCGGCTGAGACCCTGATGAAGCCCTCCGGGTCCCAGCTCCTTTCGCCGCAGGCCGGGATCTGGCCGCTCGCCGCCCAGCCGTCAAGGCCTGTCGTGAAACTGCCGTTTGACACGAACTCCCCGGCCTCAAGCGGCATGCAGAGGAAAGCGACGGAGAGGATCGTCAGGTTCAGGAGCAGAGCAGTCAAGAAGGAGAGGCGAGTATGTTTTCGGGGTCTACAACACATGTGCGGGGGCTCTCTCATGGCCATTTGACGTCTCCCTTCAAGGCATCGTTGACACCTGAGCCGATCCAATTTTAACTCCCGACAGATGAAGTCGCAAAATACCCGGAGCTGCCCGGATTCACCGCTAAGAAAAAGGAAATCATGATCCCCCTCTATTGGATGCAGAGGGTGTTATTCGATCGCAAAGACTCGGCTAAGAACCAACTTGACAGACGCCGGGGGCGGGCGTAGTCTCAGAATATAGCAGTTCGAATGCCATTTATTGTTAATTGGAAGAACAGGTAGAGGAGGATCATCATGAGGCAATGGACAGTCGTTATTATTGGATTGGTTTTGGTATGCGGATCGTGGGCCGGGGCTCAGGACATTTCAGAGATCGTGTTCTATGACAGCTTCGAGTCTGGAGATACATCGGGATGGTGGGCGCCGGCACGGGTTGGCGAGACGGGGCAGACGACGTGTTATGACGCGGACGGCGTCGTCATAGCCTGTGCTGGGACGGGGCAGGATGGGGATCTGAAGCCAGGTGTGGCGTGGCCGAACCCGCGTTTTGTCGATAATTCCGACGGGACCGTCACGGACATGCTGACCGGGTTGGTATGGTTGAAAGATGCCAGTTGTTCGGATCTGGCGGGCACGGATACCTACGGCCAAGGCGACTGGCCGACGGCCCTGACGGCGGCGCAGGCCCTCAGCAGCGGGACCTGCGGTCTGACGGACGCTTCGGTTGCGGGTGACTGGCGCCTGCCGAGCCGGTTCGAGCTGGAGAGTCTGCTGGATTTGGAGTATTCCTACCCTGCCCTGTCGAACGCTGCAGGGTCGGCACAGTGGAGCGAAGGCGACATGTTTGCGGGCGTGCAGTCATCGACCTACTGGTCGTCGACGTCCTTAGCGCTCAACCCGTCGCTCGCGTGGTTCGTGTACCTGTACAACGGCGGCGTCAACGCCAGCGGCAAGACGAACGCCTACTATGTGTGGCCGGTCCGGGTCGGACAGTGAGTTGAACCTCAGATGAGTAATCCTCTCAGGCGTCTGCACCAAATACGTGGCCTCTGAATGCCTGCAAAAAGCCTCGACATACCACCGGTATGCCTTCATTTTTTGCAGGCCCCAGAGTTTCACGTCTTCGGCATATCTCACCTGCCTGTGCGCTTGCCTGTCCGCGGGACGCAGGCAGGTGTCCGCACGCAGACAGGTCCGTCAGGGTCACTCATCTGAGGTTCTTGGATCATTTGCGTTTTTGGGGTTGCAGGGGGGGACTCGCCCCTGCCGCGCCGGAATTTTTTTTCAGAGGTCCCATGATTCGGTCGGCGAAGCTGGTGGCACGGTACAGCCTCAGATCTCCCTTGAGCCTCGAGAGGATGAGATACTCGGACGGGGATGACGAGCTTGCCTACCGGCGCAAAGTATCGAATGGTCGGGCGGGTGGGGAAGAGCGGATCGACGCGCTCGACTTTCATGCACGAGTGATTGCTTACATTCCGCCGCCCCCTACTACAGGAAAAAAATGACCAGAATCGACAAAAACAGGCTACCGGAATTGACCGGTACCAAGGGATAGATCAACTTGATGCGGGATCGGAGTCCTGCGTTTTCCTGCAGGGGCAGCAACAGCCCTCCGCGTACCGATACGACGGAGCTTTCAGGTAGATCAAATAGATGAACAAACTGTCATCTTTCTGAAAGAACAGAGTTGTGCCGGCGGATTAGGCTTGTTCTGCGGTAAAGGGCTGGTCGCCTACCGGACTCTGAGCGGAAGAGAAGCCTCAGTAATTTGAGTAGATGTGATCTCTCATTGCGCGTCCTTCTCTTTCGCCAAAGGGGATGAGATGGAACGAGAGGCAGAGCGGAAGGCTGGATGGATTCTCATACTTCTGATCGTGCTGACGAGTCTGGTGGGAATCTTCTCCAGAGGCTTATGGACGCCTGATGAGCCCCGTGTGACCGCAGTTTGCGTGGAGATGGCCTCCTCGGGGGATTTCATCGTTCCCAGGCTTGCGGGGCAGCCATTTCTGGAGAAGCCGCCGCTTGGATTCGCGGTTGGAGCAGGGCTGATTCGGATCTTCGGCAGCTCCTTATCTCCAGTTGTTGCAGTTCGGTTGGCCTCGGTTTTCTGGGGCTGGGGCGTCCTCTGTTTCACCTTTCTGCTGGTGCGTCGGCTTCGCGCGGGTCCGGGGATAGCGATGGCGACATTGATCGTCCTGGCAACTTCCTGGGCCTTTGTGGAAAACCAGCACTGGATCCGCGTGGACTCCGCGCTTGCCTTCTTCGTGCTTGCCTCGGTCTGGTCTTTCGCCGGGACTTTCGTCGAGGAGCGGCCCTGGTGGGCGGTGCCGGGAGCCGTCTTTGCGGCCGGGGCCTTCCTGGTGAAGGGCCCGATCGGTCTCGTCCTGATTCTGCCCGCATGGCTGGGAATGCTCTACGTCTGGCCTGAGTGGCGAGGGAAGTGGAAAACGCATCTCGTGGCCCATATCGCGGGGGGCGCTGTTCTGACGATCATTGGGGGTTCATGGGTCTACCTGCTGAGGCTGCGAGGCGGGCCTGAGCTATTCAGTCAGTGGTTCTGGGTCAACCAGATCGGCCGTGCAACCGGGAGCACGGTCAGTCTCGGGCACATTCATGTCGGAGAACCCTGGTATTACCTGGGCAATCTTGTCGTGATGCTGCTCCCCTGGAGCCCCTTTTTTCTGTTTTGGATGCTGCTCGAAGCGAAGAAGATCTGGAGGAAGGAGAAACTGGGCCATCTCTCACGCTTCGCTCTGAGCTGGGGACTCGGAAGTATCTTCATCCTCAGCCTTCCCGCGACGAAACGGGATATCTATCTTCTGCCGGCCCTTCCCGTCTACGCACTGATGGCCGGGCTTGGTTTCGAGAAAATGAGGGAAGGGTGGAAGAAGAAATCGCTGAAGATCTGGGTCGGCTGTTCCTCTTTTCTCGTGCTGCTCCTGCTCTCCTCTCCATTCTGGGCCCGCGCCCTTGACAAGACTCTGCGCCCGGAAGCCATGTCCCTTCTCGAACACTGGGGTGTGCTGCATGTTTTCGCGGCTCTGATCCTGGTGCTGATCTTCATGGCCGCCCGTGCGAAGAAAAAGGTCTTCCTCCGCTTTGCGGGCGTCAGTATTCTCTTCCTGCTCCTGAACTGGGTCTTTCCGGCGAGGGTGATCGATCGGCAGAAGAATCTCGAGCCGATGATTCGGGGTTTCGTCGATCAGGTTCCGCGTGAGACCTGGCGACAGGTCCGCGGCTGGGAACTCAGTGAGACGATGCGGGCCTTCCTCTACCTCTATGAGGATCTCGAAATCCGGAATTGCAGCGGAATACTCGAGGCGGAGCGGATTCTCGGCGGACAGGAGTCCGGGGTACACTACCTGCTCCTCAGCACGCGTTCGAAATCACCCCTGCCCGAAGGACTCCGATGGGAAGTGCTTCTGAAGGGCCCGGAATGCAAGAGACAGTTGAGTCTTCTTCGAGGTGTCAATGAGCCTTCTGAGCCGTAGATTCCGTGTTTCGACTTGGATTCCGACGAATGAGGTGGCATGATCATGGCGATGAGGATTCTGCTTGTCGAGGATGACGCCGCGATCGCCGATTTTGTCGGACGGGCTCTGATGGAGAAGGGCTATGTCGTGGATCCGGTCGTGTGCGCGGAAGATGCCCTGATGGCCTTGGAGGAGAATGTTCACGATCTCCTTGTGGTGGACATCATGCTTCCCGGAATGGATGGACTTGAGCTGATCGGGCGCTGCCGGGGACAGGGGATGAGGATGCCGGTCCTTATCTTATCCGCCAGGCGTTCGGTGGACGAGCGTGTCGAGGGTCTTCGCCGGGGCGGTGATGATTATCTGACCAAGCCTTTCGCCATTGCCGAACTGCTGGCCCGTGTTGAGGCCCTTTTGCGTCGGGGAATGGGAGAGGGCGGGACATCGGGGTTCCTGACGGTCGCAGATCTTGAAATCGATCTTCAGCGTCGCAGTGCACGGAGGGGCGATCGCGCCATCGAGCTTTCCCCGCGGGAACTCAGCGTGCTGGAATATCTCTGCCGGAATTGCGGACGCGTTGTGACACGGACCATGATTCTCGATCATGTCTGGCAGATGCGCTTCGATCCACAGACCAATGTCGTCGATGTCTACGTGCATCGTCTGCGCAAGAAGGTTGATCGTCCCGGCGAACAGGAACTGATCCGGACCATCCGGGGAGCGGGTTATCTTCTCGAGGGCTGAATCGACCGCGGTCTGGCGTCTCGCCCTGCCGGTGATGTTGATCTTTGCCCTGGGCTCGGGCCTGGCGATGCTGATGATGTTCCGGCTGATGGCGGAGAGCATCAGGGATCGAGGGGACAGCCGGCTGGCGGCGGAGGTCCGAAGTCTCGCTTCAGATGCCGCGGCGGACCATGATCTGGATCTGGAAGAGGATCTGAGGCTGAAACTCAGGGAATTGCTTCGGCATGAGTTCCCTGCTTCGATGGAGAAGGAGGACAGATTGCAAAGCCTGGCCTTCTTCGCGCAGATTTCTTCGGATGACAAGATTCTCAAATTCTCCTGCGAGGGAGCGACTGAGACTATGAGAGATGTCGTGTCGAAGCTGCGGGGTTTGGGCCCGGGAGTCCTCTGGCTCGAGGTGCCGGGTTGGGAATATCCCCTTCGACTGGCGGTCGCAGGCCATCTTGAGGGCAAGATCTTTGTTGCAGGCGTCACGCCGGTGGCCGACCTGGAACTGCTGGAAGATGTCCGGGATGCGGCGCTCAACGCCTGGATTCTCCTCCTCATCATCGGATTCTGGCTCTCCTGGCTTTCCACGCGACGGGTTCTGGCGCGCGTGGATCGGCTTGCCGAAGCGGCATCGAAGATGGAGGCCGGAAAACCCGGCGAGAGGCTTCCGGTGGAGGGCAACAGGGATGAAATAGGTCGCATGGCCGTAGCCTTCAACGGTCTTCTGGAGCGAAACGAGGAGGGGGTTGACCATCTTCGATCCATGGCCGAGGCATTCGCACACGACATTCGGAGTCCTCTGACCACGATCCGTGCCAGCCTGGAGTCGGCCCTGGGGGACAAGGGATCGCGGGACGGTGAGATCGAGGAAGCCCTGGCTGGAATCGACCGACTCAAAGGGATTATCGACTCTAGCCTGGATGTTTCCGAAGCGGAGGCGGGTGTTTTGCGGGTGGCCCGCGAGGAGCTTGATCTCAGGGCGATAGCCGCGGAGCTGGTCGATCTCTACGGCGCCCTTGCGGCGGAGAAAAATATAGAAATCACGTTGGAGAGCCCGCCACGCCTGGACTATTCGGGTGATCCACAGCTCCTGCGCCGGGCTCTGTCGAACCTTCTGGACAACGCTCTTGCTCATCTTCCGCAGGCCTCGACCGCCCGGCTTCGCCTCGATCGGGGAGCGGACGGGGTTATTCTCGAAGTGGAGGATACGGGACCGGGCTTCCCACCTGAGATTTCCGGCTCGGTTTTCGATCGCTGGGTCAAAGGTCCGGGTTCCCGTGGGAGCGGGCTGGGCCTGGCGGTGGTCCGGGCTGTGGCGCTGGCGCACGGCGGCTACGCCGAACTCCGCTCCGCAAAGGGCGGTGGCAGTATTGTGCGGCTGGTCCTCAGGTGAGCCGAAGCGGCGGAAAAAATGAATAAACTGTAATCTATTGCCTGAACCGATTCAGGCCAACTGATATAGGCTGAGGAGATGAAACGATCCGGGTTGCTCCTGCTTCTCCTCGTACTCGCCTACGCCCTGGCCTTCCAGGGGAGCCGGACCCTCTGGGAGCGGGATGAGGGCCGTTATACGCAGGTCGGACTGGAAATGCTTTCCAGCGGAGACTGGTGGACGCCCCATCTCTACTATCCCGAGACCACCCATTTCACCAAGCCGCCCGGCACCTACTGGGCCATTGCGGCGGCGGTTGGAGTTTTCGGGCACTCCGAGTGGGCCGTCCGTCTGCCCAATGCCCTGGCCTTTGCGATGAGTCTTCTCTTTCTCTACGGTATTGCTCTGGGGCTCGGCTATCAAGAGAAGAGGGCGCGCTGGGCGGCCCTGATCTACGGGACTTTTCTGCTGCCCTATCTCGCCGCGAACGCAGTGACCACGGACACCCTGCTCTGTGCCGCGGAGACTCTGGCGGCCTGGGGTTTCGTCGGCGCCTATTTCCTGGAAGAGAAAGACGGGAGGGGAAAGTGGATCGCCCTGATGTGGCTGGGCTTTGCGCTGGCCTTCCTGATCAAGGGCCCCCCGGGGCTGCTGCCGCTTGCCGCCTTCGCGGTTTTCCTCATCGTGCGGCATGGCTTTCGGGGGCCGCCCCGGCTCTTTTCTCTGCCGGGAGTGATGATCTTTCTGTTTATTGGCCTCGGCTGGTTCATCTCGCAGATCATCATGCGCCCGGAGCTGCTCTCCTATTTTCTGGGTGAGGAGACCATCGGGCGGATAACTACAAATGCCAAGGGACGCAACGGCGACTGGCTCGGACCCTTCAGGATCTACCTCCCGACTCTTATCGTCGGGCCATTTCCATGGATTTTCCTCCTGGGCCTGCCGGCAGCCGGGAAGCTGAAGAAGCTCTTTGACCGGGCCTCATGGCGTCGATGCAAAGATGAGGATCCCGCTCTCTTTTTCCTTCTGTTCTGGTTCTTCATTCCACTTTCCGTTTTCGTGCTCTCCCGGTCGCGCCTGCCGCTCTACCTCCTGCCGCTCTTCGTTCCTCTCGCGCTGCTCCTGGCCCGGCTGGAGCTGCCGGGTTTCCTTGGGAAGAGGCCTCGTCTTGCATCAGCCTGCCTGGTTTTATGGATTCTCACTCTCGTGGGATTCCGCTTCGCGGCATCCCGGGTGGAGAATGTGAACGATGCCTCGAGATTCGCCGCGGTGATCCGTGCGCA